>JAMDEM010000128.1 GCA_023486985.1 Bacillota bacterium | reverse complement strand
AAACTCTGTTTATTTTGCGATTGAGAACTCTGCAGTTTCGCTGCTGAGTATCGTGCCGCAAAACAAACTCTGTTTATTTTGCGATTGAGAACTATGCAATCCAAATTTTTCGCTTCGCTCTCGTCGAGCTAATCGCTCGGCTTCATCCTTGAACTCAGGGTTTTGTGGAACCTTCTAAGCTACGCATCCGCTAGCCAAGAAGTTCCAACCAAAACCCGTGCTTTTAGCTTCGCTAAGCCCTTCCTGTTCGGTCGGGACGCACCTCTGCTTATTTTGTAATTTTTGCCAGTTCTTTTTGAAGCAGTTCCAGTGTGTTTTTCTTTGCTTTCTCAACCGGCATATTCATTGCCTTTGCTGATTCTTCAAAAGTTTTGTTTGTAATGTTTTTGGGATTGCCCATATCATTATCCGGCATCTGGCATCCGCAGTTGTAGCACATTTTTTCACCCCCTTATTTTATATTCATAATAAATTTTCTGCTACAAATATTTTTCTATTGTTGTAGTGGCAAAGCTTGCTTTGCCTTTTTTATTGAGAGCATTCTCATCTGTTGCCTTATTTCGCAGACCAGGGTCTGCCACTACAATTTACCAGTTTTCTGAATGCCTATTTATTGAAGAAAGTAAAGCTGAAAGCCGTACCAGCCGTGAAACAGTAAAATTATTGCAATTATAACCGGAAATAAACGCCGGTGAAACCAGAAGTCCATTTTGAGAATCCTGGTTCCAACAAGAATCTGAATAATTACCAATAAAGCCATAAAAAGTCCAAGCCATACATGGAGAGGTTTTTGGAAAATCTGCGGATCAGGCAGGAGCATTTTTCCTGCCGCCCTGCCGCCGGAAGGCATTTGTCCTGTCCCGCCTGCTGCAGTGCTGGCGCTTTCATTTATAACTGCAATTGTTCCTTCCATGGATGGATGGATACTGCAATGGTATTTATATCTACCTTCAGTTGTAAAAGTGTAGGTGTACGAAGCGCCGGCTGGAAGGGGTCCTCCCCAGCCTTCGCCTGTAACATCATGAGTGTAAGGATCCTGGTTTTGCCATATTACAGTGTCTCCTGATTTGACGGACAGATTGTTTGGAGAAAAAGCAAACTCCTTAACTATTACTGTATATGTTTCAGCAAAGCAAACACAGTGAGAAAGAACTGTAATAAAAGCCGTAATAAGGATAGATATTGAAGCTTTTAAGATAATCTTCATAGATACTCCTTTATAAAAAAATTTTATTCTTCCCTTTATATTGTTTCCGTAATTTCTGGTAATTAAACCTGTTTGCAATTCCCTCATCCCGGTTGCAAATTGGGTCGGAATAAACCCGTCCCCTACAGGTTTTATAGGGGGATTTCCGTTCTTCGCAATGACTTTAGGGTGCAGCCTCTATTTGTTTGGTTGTAATGCTGAATTTTTCATTTACATTTTTGCGATTGTCGTGATAAAGAGGTTGGACAGGGGTTTTCCAAAAAAATAATAAAGGCTTATGGAAAGCCCAGAATTATTCTGGGAATAATAAATATCCCTTGCCGTGAGATGCCGGGTTATGCCCGGCATCTTCATTTAATTGCATTAGTTTATTTATTGGTTATCCTTATTTATAGCCTTGTATAATGATTCGGCAAGTTTTTTATCAAGGTTTTTCAGCGTCTCATATTCTTTTGAGGCAGAAGCTTTATCACCTGTCGCAACATAAGCCAGGCCAAGGCTGAAGTGAGCTTCTTTGAAATCAGGTTTAAGGCGTAGAGCCTCTTTTAAAGGTTCAATAGCTTCCTTATTTTTTCCAAGTGAGATATAAGCGATGCCCGTGCCAAAATAAGCTGATGCATAGTCAGGTTTGAGGCGTATCGCTTCTTTGTATGCGCTAATGGCTTCTTCGTAACGGTCGAGATTCAAGAAGGCTCTTCCCAGCTCGAAGTTTGCTTCCGGGTAATTAGGGTCGTTACGTATGGCTTCATTAAGGAAATTTACCGCTTCCCCAAAATTTTTAAGTTCAAAATAAGTTTCACCAACCATATAATTTGCTTCGGCATAATTTGGCTTGAGGCGCAGAGCTTCCTTGAAAGAATTCATGGCTTCCTGATATTGCTTGAGGTAATAATAAGCGTTGCCCAGGAAGTAATGAATTTGACTGTCGTCAGGCTTAAGGCGCAGGTAAGCTTTAAAATTTTCTATGGCTTCCTGATAGGATGTGGTAAGCAGGTAAGCGCTTCCAAGTGCAGCATAAGCTTCTGTATAGTTAGGATCCAGCCGCAAAGTTTCTCTTAATGCATCCATCCCTTCCTGATAACGGTAAAGAAGGACGTAAGATTTGCCCAGCTTGAAATAAGCTTCTGTAAGATCAGGCTTGAAGCGTATCGCCTCCTTTAATGCATCCACAGCTTCCTGGTAGCGCTTGAGTTCAAAGTAAGAGTCGCCCATCATCCAGTAAGCTCCCGAAAATCCGGGCTCAAGCCTTATAGCCTCTTTGAAGGCATCAATTGCTTCGGTGTAACGGGAAAGAAAATAATAAGAAGCTCCCAGCCCGAAGAATCCGCCAGAACTGTCAGGAGCAAGACGGACTGCCTCTTTGAAGGAAGCAAGCGCCTGCTCATATTGGCCGTTCTTCAAATAATCAGAGCCCTGATTGTAATAAGTTGAAGCGTCCTGGGCATAACATAAGCCGGCTGTAAGGATTACCGTGACTATTACAGCTATTAAAAATGATGTCCGTTTCATAATAGTTCCTCCTTTTTAAAACGATTCCTCATAATTTCTGTTTTTCAAACCTCTCTCCTTCTGTATTGATTTTTTGCGAACAATTTTTCACCTGCTGCATTCCCCGGCATTATTGCAGGTAAGGTTGCCTTTAACAGTTAATATATGATAGAATATAAGGACTTCAAAAAGTGTGGAGGAACCCATTTGAAAAAAATTGCAAGCTTTTTTTTGTTTTTTCTTGTTTTTATAGTATTCTTATCTGCAGGAACATCGTTAACTTTTGCTGCATCTTCTATATATAAAGACACGCTTGATAACGGTCTTACAGTAATTGTTCAGGAAGTTCATTCCTCGCCCCTGGTTTCGGTAAACATATTTGTCCGCGCCGGCGGATTTACCGAAGATTCGAAAATAAGCGGCATTTCGCATTTTTACGAACACCTCTTTTTCCGGGGCACAGGACAGCGGACCGGCGCTCAGATGAAGTCCGAAATTGAATCTCTCGGGGGGCAGACTAACGCTGAAACTACAAAAGACATGACCCACTTTTATATTAATATCCCAAGCAAATACTGGCGGGAGGCAGTTGAGATTCTGGCTGACTCTCTGAAAAACAATAATTTTGAAGCTGACGAAGTGGACCAGGAAAGAAAAGTTGTTCTTGACGAAATGAGGCTGACCGAGGAAAGCCCCTCAAGCTACTTGGCAAATAAGCTCTTTACCCTGGCTTATCAAGTTCATCCTTACAAAATGTCTGTTATTGGAACGATGGAAACAGTTGGCAGGCTGAACAGGGATGATTTCATTGCGTATAAAAAAAGATTTTACGTTCCCCAGAATACAATTGTGCTTATTATCGGGGATGTAAAGAGAGAAAATGTGTTAAGCTACCTGAAAAAGCAGTTTGCCGACTATAAATCCGATTCTTTTACTCCTCCTGAAATTCCCGAGGAACCGCCCCTGACCGGCAACATAGAAAAGGTTGTAGAAAAAAGAACAAAAAATGCCATGTTTGCTGTTGCTTACAGGGCGCCGGGAATAAAGGACAGGGAAGACATTTACGCTCTTGATGTTTTAACTTTTATGATGGGCGAGGGCAGTGGAGCAATTCTGAACCGTGAGATTGAAGATAAAGAAGGGCTGGTCTGGTCAATCGGAGCTGATTTTCAAACTATGAAGTATCCGGGGCTTTTTATGATAACGGCAAATCTCCCCCCGGAAAATGTTGACAAAGCAAAGACTGAAGTTTTTAAAATTATCAATGATGTAAAAGCAGGAAAATTTTCTGATACCGATATTTTACGGGCAAAGAATTTTCTTATTAATACTTATGAATTCGGCAATGAAACAAATGCCGGCAAAGCCTCCACCTATGGTTTTTATGAAACAGTTGACTCGGTGGATTTTGCCAATACATACCTTGATAATATTTCCAGAGTGAACAGAAAAAGAATAACGGAAGTTGCAAACAAATATTTTACCAACTATGTTTATCTATTAATAAAACCCAGGAGCGAAGATAAAGAATGAGAAGAAAAATTCATGGCTTGATTCTGCCGTTATTAATTGCATTTATTATTGTTTCTGCCCCCTCATTTGCCCAGGAACAGAGTGTCTCCCGCCTTGACCTGCCAAACGGCATGGTGCTTCTTACCCAGGAAGAGCATGAAAATGACATCGTGAGCATTGAAGTTTTTATTAATGCAGGCTTGCTTCATGAAACAGACCAGAATGCGGGCATTATAAACCTGATACAAAATTTGATTTTAAAAGGCGCAGGCAAATACAACTCACAGCAGATTGCCGAAATGCTGGAGCTCAACGGAATTATGATGAGCGCGAGCTCATCGCCTGATTTTGCTGAAATAAGCTGCACCACAACCAGCAAGAACTTTGTCCACGCCGTCCAGATTCTGGGGGAAGTTTTAAGTAATCCCAGATTTGAACAGGCGGAGATAGACAAGGAAAAGAAAAATATAATCGAACAAATTGAAGGAGAGCAAAGCGCTTTCACTGCTATTTACAATATATTCCTTCAGAATTTTTATCGCTATCACCCTTACCGCCAGCCAATTCTTGGCATGGCAAAGGCAATTAAAAATTTAACGAGAGACAATATTTTAGACTTTTACCGCACTTATTATGTACCAAACCGCATGGTTATAGCGGTTTCCGGCAATATAAATAAAAATGAAGTAAAAGAGACAGTGAAAAAAGTTTTTAAGAATTTTAATCCTTCAAACCCGAGGCCCATTGAAATTACCTGGGAGCCGCCTAATGAAGAAAGAGAGATTTATCTTTCCAGCAGCGGCAATCTTTCCTGGCTTTTCATAGGATACCAGGCGCCTGAAGTGATTTCCGAAGATTATTATGCAATGAAACTTATTTACTCCTATCTTGGCGAGGGCTTGAGTTCCAGAATCTGGACGGAATTGAGAGAAAAAAGGGGAATGGCTTATGACCTTGGAGCTTTTTATCCTTCTTTGGAAGGTCCCAGCCATTTCATTGCTTATATAGTTACCACGCCGGACAAGATTATGGAAAGCAAAAGGCGCATTCTGTATGAAATTTCCCAGATAAAATCAAGCGGCATCCCTGATTTTCAGCTTGAGCAGGTAAAGCAAAAGGTTATCGGCGGCTATCTCCTGGAAAGGGAAACCGACCGGGGCAAGGCTGAAAGTCTGGGCTCGGCAGAGATTCAGGGCGAAGGCTACATGGCGGATGAGAATTTTGAAAAAAAAATTAAAGAAGTGACATCTGAACAGATAAAGGCTGTTGCCAACAAATATTTGAAAAATTACATTATGGTTATAGTTTTACCCGGCCAGCAAAACCCCGGTCAGCTTATGGAGGAGTAGGTTTGGAAAAGTTTAATATTGCCATTGACGGCCCTGCTGGTTCTGGCAAGAGCACCATTGCCATATCGTTAGCAAAAATTCTTGGTTTTATTTATATTGATACAGGCGCCATGTACAGGGCGGCCGCATGGAAGGCATTAAAGGAAAATGCAGGCTTCAATGATGAAGAAGCGCTTCTGGCGGTAACCGGGAAATTAAAGATGAAGATTCAGCCGGATTTGGAACATCCGGTTGGGTATAGAGTGTTTGTTGACGGTAAAGAAATTACCGGAGAACTTACTTCGCCTGAGGTAAGCCTTAAAGTTTCCCTTCTTGCAAAGGTAAGCCCCATTAGAAGGATTCTTGTGGAGCAGCAGCGCAGGATGGCAGAATCCGGCGGAGTGGTGATGACCGGCAGGGATATTGGAACAGTTGTTCTTCGCGATGCCCCGGTAAAGATTTTTCTTACTGCTTCAGCCGGAGAAAGAGCCAGGCGGAGATTTTTGCAGATGGAGGATGAAGGCAGGGCGGTTGACCCGGCTTTGGCAAACGAGAGCGTAAAGGTAAGGGATAAAATAGATTCATCAAGGGAAGATTCTCCTCTAAAGCCTGCAGAGGATGCAGTGATAATTGACAGCACTTCTATGACAATTGACGAGGTTGTGAATAAAATTCTTGAGATAATAGGAAGCAGAAGAAAGGCAGGAGAGTTCTGATTTCTGCTTTTGATAAATCGCGTTTTCCATACAGGATTGGCCGCTTTTTATGCTATGTGGTTCTTAAGATTTTCTGGCGCCTGGAAGTTGAAGGTGCTGAAAATCTTCCGCAGGAAGGCGGAGTATTGATTGCTTCCAATCACTCCAGTTATCTGGATCCTCCGGTTATGGGTGCTTCGTTTGAGCGGCAGGTTCATTTTATGGCAAAGAAAGAACTTTTTAAGGTGCCGGTACTGGGTTTTTGCATAAGCCGCATGGGTAATTTTCCTGTTGCCAGGGGAACGGCTGACCGTAGCGCGATAAGAAAAGCCATAGAGTATTTATCTTCCGGCGAGGTAGTGGGAATTTTTCCTCAAGGCACCCGCTCAAAATCAGGAACGATGAAGGACGCCGAGATAGGCGCTGCCATGCTTGCAGCAAAAGCCGGAGTGCCTATTCTGCCGATGGGCATAAGAGGAAACATTGGAGTTTTTCAAATGAAAGGCATAATTCCAAAGTTTTCAAAAATAAAAGTAAAGATAGGAAAACCTATAGAAGTTTCTTTGCAGCCCAGGGCTGACAGGGAGCAATTGAAAACTATACTGGATAAAGTAATGGAAGAAATAAGAAAGTTGGTTGAAGAGTAGATTTATGAAAAGCAAGGTTTTAAATCCCACTGCAAAAGAATTACGGACCAGAAGCATTTCGAATATAACTCCCCTTCATCAAAAGCAGCCGCAAAAACCCCGTCAGCCTGTTATGCCTGAAAAAGAAACAATCAGATATACTGAGATTTCTGCAGTTGTCCCGGGAAGCATTGCGGAGCGCGCAGGCGTTAAAAAGGGAGATAAAATTTTAACCGTTAATGCAAGGCGCGTAAGAGACATTATTGATTACCTTTTTATAACCTCGGCTTCAAAGGTTGAGATAGCCGTACTGAGGGATATG
>JAMDEM010000014.1 GCA_023486985.1 Bacillota bacterium | reverse complement strand
ATCCTTGAAATCAGGGTTTTGCGGAACCTTCTATGCTCGCCCCTTGCTCGCCAAGAAGTTCCAGCCAAAACCCGTGCTCTTGCAGTGCAAGCCCTCCCTAATCGGTCGGGACGCACCTTGCTTTGCCTTTTTTATGGAGAGCAAGCTCTCACACTACCTTTGTTTTTTACTGAGAGAATTTGTTGCAGGCTTCAACTATTCCTGCAGTGCATTTTAAAACTTAATTCTGCTGTAAAAAATCTTTTTTGCTATTTCCGCACTTAAGATATACAGTGCAACTATAATTCCCATTACCAGAAGGAATATGGGATGTAATGTTGTAAATGCAAAGAGCTTCCCAAGATGGGTATAGGGCAGAATAATTGAAACTGCCACGATTATCAAAGTGGCGACAAGCAGATACTTGCTCGGCTTGCTTTTAAAGAAAGGTCTGCGCGTCCTTATCACAAGAACTATTAAAGAAGCCGAGACAACGGACTCCATAAACCAGCCTGTCCTGAATCCGGCTTCAGAGGCGTGAAGAAGAAAAAGAAGCGCTCCAAAGGTGAGATAATCAAAGACAGAGCTTAAAATACCAAAAACAAGCATGAATCTTTGTATGAATTTTATGTTCCAGCGCCTTGGTTTTTCTATCAATTCCCTGTCAACGCTGTCCGTTGCAATGGTAGTCTCGGGAAAATCAGTCAGCAAATTGGTAAGTAAAATTTGCGTTGGAAGAAGCGGCAGAAACGACAAAAACAAAGATGCTCCAGCCATGCTGAACATATTTCCGAAATTGGCGCTTGTTGCCATGAATACATATTTCAAAGTATTGGAAAATGTTGACCTTCCTTCTTCCACTCCTTTTAAAAGAACGCTCAAATCTTTCTCAAGAAGAACTATATCGGCAGCTTCTTTTGCAACATCAACTGCGCTCTCTACAGAAATACCTACATCAGAGGCATGAAGCGCGGGTCCGTCATTTATCCCGTCACCCATATAACCTACAACATTTCCGGCTTTTTTAAGAGCAATGAGTATACGCTCTTTTTGATTGGGCTCAACTTCTGCAAATATATCAATATTGTTTACCTGCCCTAATAATGCCTCACCGCTTAAGTGATGAAGCTCCTGACCTGAGAGAATTTTTAAGTTAGGTATCCCCATCTGTTTTCCAACGCTGGCAGCAACAAGCTGATTATCGCCGGTAATTACCTTTAATTTGACGCCGAGATTGTTCAAAGCCTTAATGACTTCAATAAGTCCCGGTTTAGGAGGGTCAAAAAGAAGCAGAAATCCTAAAAATGTCATATCTTTTTCTGAATCTTTATTGATTTCAGAGACAGAACCCATATCCCTGTAAGAAACTCCAATGGTGCGCAAGCCCTGTTCGCTGAATTCCTTGAAATGGCGCATAATCTGTTCTCTTGCTGCTTCTATATCCAGAATCTTTCCATCGAGAGTTTCAGCCTTTGAGCAAACTTCAAGAACATTCGATAACGCGCCTTTGGCCACAAGAATATTTTTATCTTTTTTTGAAACAAGGATGCTCAAACGCCTGCGGATGAAATCATAAGGAACTTCATCCAATTTTTTATACTCCGATACATCCGGCTTTTCATAGCTGCGGATTGCTTCATCCAGCGGATTCTTAAATCCGGTCTCAAAGAAAGCATTAAGATATGCATAAAGTAAAACCTTTTCGCTGTCCCTGCCGTCAATATCAAGTGCAGAGTTGACCTGCACAATGCCGGCAGTAAGAGTGCCGGTCTTATCGGAACACAGCACATTCATACTTCCGAAATTTTCTATAGACTCAAGACGTTTTACAATAACCTTCTCCTTTGCCATGCGTTTTGCCCCGTGAGCAAGGTTAATGCTGATAATCGCAGGCAGTAATTGAGGCGTCAGCCCCACCGCAAGGGCAAGAGAAAAAAGAAAAGAGTCCAGAACATGCCTATGAAGATATACATTAATAGCAAATATAGCCACCACAAGCATCAAAGTAACTTCCATCAGGAAAAAACCGAAGTGCCTGATGCCGTGTTCAAATTCCGTCTCGGGCGGCCTGAACCTTAAACTTTCGAAAACCTTGCCAAATTCTGTATTCTTGCCGGTGAGTACAACTAATGCCTTAGCTGTGCCGCTTACAACATTAGTCCCCATAAAAAGGGTGTTAGTCCGCTTTGCTAAAGGCGTGTCCACGGGAAGCACTTCCGCAGATTTTTCTGAAGGAAAAGTCTCTCCGGTCAATGTTGCTTCATTTATAAAAAGGTCGCTTGATTCCAGAATCAAACAGTCCCCGGGAACGCTGTCCCCTGCTGAAAGAAGAACGATATCGCCGGGAACCACCTGTTCCAACGGTATATCCTGCCGTTTTCCGTCACGAAGCACTGCCGCCTTAATTTCAACGATGGCAAGAAGCTTCTGAACCGCATCAGCAGCACCGCGCTCCTGCCAGAAACCTAAGATTCCGCTTATCAGAATAATTGCCACGATGATTAATGCTGTGGGATGGTCCCCAAGAAAAAATGACAATATTGCTGCAAAGATAAGAATAAGAATAATGGGACTCTTAAACTGGGAAAGAAAAAGAGTAAGAGAATCCAATCTCTTTTTAGGCTTTAAAAGATTTGAGCCGTACTGTTCAAGCCTCTGACGTGCCTCATTGCCGGTTAAGCCCTGCGGCGTGGTTCCAATCTGCCGAAGTATCTCATCAGCCGGAATGTTCCAGAAAGCATCGGGTTGATATTTTGCTGCGGATTGATTGTGTTCCATTGGACTATTGCTCATAAAGTTAAAATTCTATGGAAACTTTGCCTTACCTCTTGTTGACAGTCTCTTCCATAATGCTATAATCTTCAATTATGACGCCAGAGGAAAGTGTTAAAAGAAATTGAAGGCATTACAGAAAAACAGTCCCGGTCAATCAATTGTTTCCTGTCATTTTAACCGCTCCCTGCAATATATAATTGCCTTCTGGAAAGCTTCCTTATTATTTTTTTGTTCCGCCAGTTTCAAATATTTTAGAGCCCGGCGATAATCAACTTTTGCCTCTTTTGATTTGCTAACATTCTCTTCGTCCGCTTTTGACAACCAGCGAAGCGCTTCAAGATACTCTCCGGGAGCTTCCTTTAAAGGCAGTTCATAAGTTACCTTCTTATTTGCAAAAGCTAATCTCTTAACATCATAACTATATAAAAACTCCACTCGCGGAGACAACCTTTTAGCAGCATAATTGGAACTGAATTTTTCGCCATAACCGGGGTCAACTTTTGAAAAGACTATATTTTGCCCTTCAATTTTATACCTGCCGGCGCCAAGATCCAGGAATTTTTTCACGGGCTCATAAATCAAAATATTTTTATAGCTTCCGGATTCCGGATCAAATTTAAATATATATGGAGTCAAAAAATCCCCGCTTCCTTCTCTCGTTGTTACTAAAAGAAGATTTGACCCCGCATCAGAGTTGTGCCATACTTTCATTTTTTCAAAGTAAGTTACATATTCTTCATCTTTAAATAAATTTATATATACTTTTTTATTGTCCGTCTTTTTCTCTACAACGCAAAAACCCTTTGGATTATCAGCGCCATAGTTATTGCCGCCTATAACCGTTTCAACCCTGCCGTCGTTGTCCAGGTCAGCCTTGATTTTCTGGATTATTTTCTTTTCAATTCCGTAGGCTGCAGATGATTTTTCAGATGAAAAGCTTTTAGTTTTTAATTCAGGTCCGGAGGATAAAGCCGGAGTTTTTTTAGTTTCAGTTTTAGTATCGAGATTCTTTGAACCGGCATAGCCGCTTAAAAACAAAGATAACACTGCAAACAAAATAAAGATGAATAACTTTTTAGCCATTTTCTCACCCCTTCTGCATTTTCTTTCTCTCAATATAATAACATTTAGCAATCCTAAATCAAGTATATAACCATGAATACTGAGAAAATTTTTGAGACATCTGGAATTACAGTATTCCTTCCATGAATATGGCAATTTGTTTATAAGAGGGAACAGGGTAACGGTTTATTGTTTATGCCACTTTTGATTCAAGAAAAGATCTGATGAAGGGGTCTATCTCTCCATCAAGCACTGCCTGTATATTTCCTATTTCAAAATTTGTTCTATGGTCTTTTACAACCGTATAGGGGTGAAGAACATATGACCTTATCTGATTGCCCCATGCAATATCCCTGTGCTCTCCTTTAAGGGAGGCAAGCCTCTTCTCCTGCTCTTCCCTCTCCCTTTCAAAAAGCTTTGCCTTAAGTATCTTCATCGCTGTCAGCCTGTTGGAGTGCTGGGATCTTTCATTCTGGCACTGAACTATAATTCCTGTGGAAAGGTGGGTAATCCTTACCGCCGAGTCAGTCTTGTTTACATGCTGTCCGCCGGCGCCGCTTGCCCTGAAAGTTTCTATTTTTAAATCATCAGGGTTAATATCAATCTTTATATCTTCTTCTATTTCAGGAATTACCTCAATCAGGGCAAAGGATGTATGCCTTCTATGATTGGCATCAAAGGGGGAAAGTCTTACAAGCCTGTGAATGCCTCTTTCAGTCTTCAGGTATCCGTAGGCATTCTCGCCTGATACAATTACCGTACAGCTTTTTATGCCGACTTCTTCGCCGGCGGATATATCGGCAATCTCGGTTTTAAATCCTTTCCTCTCAGACCACCTTAGATACATGCGAAGAAGCATCTCCGCCCAGTCCTGGGCATCGGTACCGCCTGCTCCGGCATGAACGGAAAGAATTGCGTTTTTGGAATCATATTCCTCAGAAAGCAAAGCCTGGAGCTCAAGGTTATAAATTGCCTGCTCCAGGCTTTCCATTTCATTCTTTATATCTTTTATCGCCCCGGCATCATCATCCGATGCAACCTGCAGAAAAATTTCCAGGTCCTGCGACTTTTTCTCCAGCTCATTCCACTTCTCAATGGTATCTTTGAATGATGCAAGCTCCTGCGTGGTTCTCCTGGCTTTTTCCTGGTCCTGCCAGAAATCAGGCTTTGCTATTGCCTCTTCAAGAACCTGCTTTTTAGCTAACCTGGAATCCAGGTCAAAGATACCTCCGCATTTTCTTGATTTTTTCTTTCATCTCTTCAAGTTTTGTTTGAAATTCATTCAGCACTTGTTTTCTCCTTAATATCTATATTCAGCGGTATAATAATCTTGCTCCTGCCCGTTCTGGTAACTGGCACTACATGCTCGTAACGACCAGACCGCTCTTAAGAAACAATCGGTGAGCGGAACGGTTCTATGAAAAGGCCCACGCTGAATCCCGCCGCAGCTCCGTAAGCCATTAGATTATAAGCAAAGAGATTTGTTAAATGATAAGTTTTACTGAAGTATGGATAAAGATAGTGAGGGCACGCAAAAGCAGCCGCTATAAAAATCAGTTTCAACCATATTGATGCGCCTTTGAAAATCGCTCTTAAAATTGTAGTTACAATTACACCAACTATCAGCGCAGCAATAAAAGATCCCAGTCCCTGCATAAAAAACTTGATGGTTTCAAATGATACGTTTCCGGCTTTTTCACCGGTTTGAATTTTTTCATCCATTATGCATTCACTCCGCAGCACTTTTTATATTTTTTTCCGCTTCCACACGGACAGGGCTCATTCCTGCCTATTTTCTTCTCCCGCCTGATAGTCGTGCCCCTCCCGTCATCATCCCTGTTGGTGCGCACAACCCTGTAAGGCGTTTTCTTCTCAGCCTTGGCTCTGTCAACAACCTCAATTTTGTAAAGATATTTAACCGTATCTTCCATTATACTGTTTTTCAAGCCCTGGAACATTTCAAAAGATTCATTTATATATTCAACACGCGGGTCCTTTCCTCCATAGCCTCTTAATCCGATACCCTCTCTTAACACTTCCATGCCGCTTAAATGATCTATCCATTTTGTATCAATATTATGGAGAAGCACAATCCGCTCAGCTTCCCTCATCATCTCGGAGCCAATCCTCTGCTCTTTTTCCTCATAGGCATCAGCCGCCCACTGCATTATAGTTTCTTTCAATTCATCCCGTTTCGGGGAACTTAAATCAGTCACTTTTGCATCAAAGGGAAGAGGAAAGGTTTCCTTGCATGCCTGGAAAAGGGAATTCACATCCCACTCATCGTGCCTCACGTTTTCGGGCGAGTAAAGGTCAAGAAGGTTGTCAATGTAAGTCCCTATCATCTCCATCATGTGAGGTTTTAAATTCTCGCCTTCAAGGATGCGCCGTCTTTCAGAGTATATGACTTCCCTCTGCTTGTTCATTACATCGTCATATTCCTTGACCTGTTTTCTTACGTCAAAATGATGATTCTCAACGCGTGCCTGGGCATTTTCAATTGCTTTGGTTATCCAGCCGTGTTCAATGGGAACGTCTTCATCCACCCCCAGCTTGCTCATAAGACCTGAAATTTTATCAGAGCCAAAAAGCCGCATCAATTCATCTTCAAGGGAAACATAAAACCTTGAGGAGCCCAGGTCTCCCTGCCTTCCCGAGCGTCCTCTAAGCTGATTGTCAATTCTTCTGCTCTCATGACGTTCTGTTCCTATGATATGAAGTCCGCCAACCTGTTTTATCTCAGCCGCTTCTTCAGGCTCCGGGGGACTTCCGCCCAGAATTATATCAACACCTCGGCCAGCCATGTTTGTTGCTATGGTAACGGCGCCTTTCTTGCCTGCCTGGGCAATTATCATCGCTTCTTTTTCATGATACTTGGCATTAAGTACCTGATGAGGAATTCCCTTGTGCTTCAGGCGTTCGCTTAAATTCTCGGACATTTCAATAGACCTGGTGCCGACAAGAACAGGCCTTCCGGATTTATTCATTTCTTCTATCTCTTTAATTACAGCCTGGAATTTTGCCTCCTCGGTGCGGTAAATCTGATCAGAATTGTCAACCCTTACCATAGGCATGTGCGTGGGGATAACCACTACATCAAGCCCGTAGATTTCCCTGAATTCCTTCTCTTCTGTGGCGGCGGTACCTGTCATTCCGGCAAGCTTCTCATAAAGGAGAAAGAAGTTCTGGAAAGTTATGGTAGCAAGAGTCTGATCCTCCTCCTTGACCTTCACGCCTTCCTTTGCCTCAATTGCCTGATGAAGCCCGTCTGAGTATCTCCTGCCGAACATGAGCCGTCCGGTAAACTCATCAACTATTATAATTTCACCGTCTTTTATAACATAATCCACATCTCTTTTATAAAGCTCTTTTGCCCTTAAAGCCTGATTT
>JAMDEM010000037.1 GCA_023486985.1 Bacillota bacterium | reverse complement strand
CTTCTCAAGGGCGGGAACCTTGTTTTCAGATTCAACTAAAGCTGCAAGCTTGAATTTGCTGAAAGACGGTGAATTGCCGCCGGAAAAAGACCCATAAGCCACAAGGACAATATTAATAATAAGTGCGATGGCTACTATGAGGATGAGAGAACGTCGAAACAAGGTAACAGTCAAAAATAACTCCTTAAACTTCCCAAATTCTTTTATATTTTAACTCAAGGCACTTATATTGTCAACATATATCATTCTATATTTTTTATATATTCTACAAGCTGTCTTTCGCCCATTTGTTTTTCCAGTTCAAGAATTTTTTTTATTCCTCTTCCAAAAGCCCAGTGTCTTATTTTTAAAATCTTTTTTGCTTCAGCCAGTTCTCCTTCTTTTATAAGCAGTTTATATTCAATCCAGCGCGCCAGTCCCTCCCTCATGCCTTTGTTATGCTTCAGGACACCTTTTTCCCTTTCATAAGCATGGCTTAACTCATGAGCCAGAATTGCCTTATATCTTTGTTTTCTTAATCCTTTGAGGATATAAATAAGATGTACATTATTTTTCCCCATTTTCTGGTACTGGTATCTGCCAAGAGTGCCGCTGAACATGAAGTAAGTAGAGTTGAGATTCCACTGGCCTTCATCCACTAATTCAACCAGGACAGGCTTTGTTACTTTTATTCCGAAAATTTCCATCAAAAATTTTTCTACTTCTTCCAGAAACATTCTTGCTCTTAAAGAATCATTAACCTGTTCAATGCCGGCAAATTCATTTGTCAGCACCTGGTATTCGGTTTGCCCCGTGACGAGGAATTCGATGCGCCTTCCTAAAGCTGTCAGGAATCTTAGAAGTCTTTCGGAAATCAGCGGCAATGAAAGTCAACCCCAAATCAGCATGAAATACATACAAAAACCTGATCCGGCGGCTCAGGAATAAGAAGTTCTTCAACTTCAGGTCTCGGGATAACATGAGCAGAAACAAGACCCCCGATTTTTCGTGCTGCCTCTACGCCTGCTTTTACTGCGGCTTCTACGGCGCCCACATCGCCTCTAACCATCACTGTGACATAAGCGCATCCAATGCGTTCTTCTTTCGTCAGCACGACCTTAGCAGCCTTGACCATGGCATCGGCGGCTTCAACAGCCGCCGGGTAGCTCACCGTCTCTATCATTCCAAGTGCTTTCAAGCTAAATCCTCCAGGAAAAAATTGAGGGATAGTTTTTTTACTATCACCTCGTTAAGAAGCCGGTATTTTTTACTTTTACGGAGTCTTGAAGACCAGTCTGATATTGTCTTCAATGCCTTTATTTGTTACTGTCAAATCGCCGTTAGATTCTTTGTGAATGGTAATTGATTTTCTCTTGTCATCGCTCTCAATTAGAAGATCTCCGTTCGCCTGCGGACAAACTTTGCCAAGAAATTTGCCCTGGGGAAGTTCCACAAAAACCATCGAAGGAGTAGTTGTATCACGGATAATTTTCATGTTGCCGAGCGGACTTGTGATAACTATTCCATCTTCCCCCCTGGAGATGTATGCCTCAGCCCTTTTGCTAAAAGTTCCAAGAAAAGTGCTTTTGTAACCAACCACCTGGCTTTTAGTGTTTGCCTGCGGAATCATAGAAAGTGGAATTGTATTTATTGGATTTTCTGCTGCCTGTCCCGGCTCAAATGCAACAGTCTGTGCCTTGGCTAGAAGATTGTCGAAATTAATCGCTGCGCCCTGAGGGGCTTGTGTAACAGGCGCGCTTTGCGGAAAAGCAGAAGGAATGTTATTTACTCTTCCTAAGGGTATCTTATCCATGGCACACCCTTCTTTCCCAATAGATATCGTTGTTAACATTTTAACACATTTTTCAAAATTTGGCAACGAACAAATTTTCGATGGCAGATTATTACTTAATGACGGAATCAGCCAATTAAAGATAACTTCATTTGATATTGTTAGAGCGCCAATCTGGCAGTGAACTTTAGATGTTTCTTCAGCCGTGAAGCAGTAGATTTTTAGTGTATTCATCTCTTACGCTCAATCGCCTTTGGAAAAAAGGCTCCCCTGGCTGAATGTCCGGGGAGCCTTTCATTTTATTGCAGTTTTTGGTAGCCCCAGGGGAATTCGAATCCCCGTTACCGCCGTGAGAGGGCGGCGTCCTAGGCCGCTAGACGATGGGGCCACTTTAAATTGGCTGCCGGGGAAGGATTCGAACCCTCACAAACAGATCCAGAGTCTGCTGTCCTACCATTAGACGACCCGGCAATTTCTAAAAACAAGCTTTGCTTATTTTGCAATCGAAAACTCTGCAGCTTTGCTGCGGAGTGTCATTCTGCAAAACAAGCTTTGCTTATTTTGCAATCGAAAACTCTGCAGCTTTGCTGCGGAGTGTCATTCTGCAAAACAAGCTTTGCTTATTATATCAGCATGATTTATCCTGTGTCAATAACTGCAGATATTCTTCTTTCGTCATTGTCATCAACACCTTGTTGGAGAGCCCGCCGTCTAAAAAGTTAACTTCCGTCATCCGTCCGTTTCTTTTAAAACCGCATTTTTCAAAACAACGCTGGGCTCTTAAATTAAATTCTGCCGTGTCAAGCTCAATTTTCGAAACATTCTTTTTCATAAAAAGGTGTTTCATTATTAGCTTCATTGCTGTAGCGCCATAGCCTTTATTTTGAAACTCCTTCCTGCCTATCATTATCCCGATGCGAGCCTTTTTTTCACGGCTTTCTACAAGGTTATAGCAGAGAAAACCTATCAGTTCGCAGGAGTTGTAAAAAATTCCCAGCGAGTACTTGCGAGCGGTATAAAGGTCTTTGATATAATCACTGGAAATCTTATCCAGGATTTTATCCTCGGCATTTACGCCAAAGGCATATTTTACAAGCTCCCTGTCATCCAGCCATTTCTTTACTGCCTTCTTGTCAGCCCGGGAAAGGTTTTTAAGGGAAACAGGCTCCCAAGTTAACTTGAATACTTCTTTTTTTATGAGCCAATTCCAGAAAAACATTTTTACCTCAGTACGTATTGACAAGAGATTTAGATAATATTATTATATAATTTGAGAGATTCTTTAATGAAAAAAGGATTCTCTAATTTTTTGTAAAACTTTATCATAAACAAACCGCGCAAATTGATTGGAGGAGTAGCATGAAATGTCCTCACTGTGGAACAGTTAATAATTCCAGGAACAAGTTCTGCTTCGAGTGCGGAAATCCTTTCGAAAGTGCTGAAAAAAAAGTTTGCTTTACAACTGAGGAAGCTCAACGGATGATTGAGCTTTCGTTTGCTTTCGACATCAATAATATGGTGAAACAGGCAATCAGCTCTTATTTAGCCGTCCTTGAAGTAAGCCCTAATTATGCCGACGTTCATTTCAAGCTTGCAAATGCTTATGAAGCAGAAGGACAGATTGGCAAGGCAATCTCAGAGTATCAGAAAGCCATCGGAATTAATCCCAGCTATGTTGACGCCCACCGGAAGCTTGGAGAGCTTTACAGCGACGAAGGCCTTGCAGAGCAGGCAATCGAAGAGTTTAAAACAGTTCTTTCCATAAAAGTAAAGCACCGGTATGCCGATGTTTACAACAACCTGGGAGTTGCCCATGAAAAGGCGAAAAAATACGCAAAAGCTATTACTGCTTACAAAAAAGCAATAGATATAAACCCAAAGTATGCCAGGGCTCATTTCAACCTGGGCAATGCTTACCTGACAAAGGGCTCATATGAAGAGGCAGTTGCGGAATACAAGTTATCACTTCAGTCAAATTTAAAAAACGCCCAGTGCTTCAATAACCTGGGCATAGCCCTGGCGAACATAAACAACCTTGGGGATGCGGAAAAAGCTTTCCACGAGGCTATCGTCATACAACCCGATTATGCCCGTGCCCATCACAATCTTGCTAATGTTTATTATGACATGGGGGAAACCGGGAAAGCTGTTTCAGAGTATAAAAAAGCCCTGGAAATTGACCCTGAAGATACGGAATCCGCCAAAATTCTTGAGAAACTTACAAAATAAAAGTATAAAGAGAGATTAAAATGCTTGCCAAAAGAGATTATTACAAAGTGCTGGGAGTTGCGCCGACCGCAACAGCCGATGAAATCAGGAAAGCTTACCGGATGCTTTCAAAAAAGTATCATCCTGATTTGAATCCTGACATGAAAATCTATTCAGATGAAAAAATGAAGGAGCTGGTCGAAGCTTACAGCGTTCTTAATGACAATGCCCGGCGGAAGGAATATGATAAGCAGCCCCAGTTTCAGATTAGACGCGCCCGGAAGGATGTAAAAAGAAAAATTGACCCCGCGGTTTATGCAAGGAAGCCTCAATATCAAAAAGAACCGTCTCTCCTTGAAAGGCTTTTCTCTCCTTTCACAAAACCAAAAAATGCACAAAATTCTGAAGGAACAGCTCATATAGACACAAAGCAGGCAGATGTGCATTTTACCCTGGGGCTCTCAATGTCGGAAAATGAATCTTTTTACGACCAGGCGATTAATGAATTTAAGCTTGCTGTAAAGTTTGACTCTGAACATATAGAGGCCCTTTATAATCTGGGCATTATGTGCTACAGAAAAGGTTATTTTGAAGAAGGAATCGTTAATTTTCAAAAAGTTCTTGCAAGAAACAAGGACGACCAGCATTCCAGGAAGATGATTAGCCTTCTTAGAGAAGACCTTGCTTGATGCACATTTTCTGGAGGTAAGATGCTTCGCTTCATAGGACATCTCCTTCTGGTACTGATTCTTGCGGCATTTTTTTATCTGTCAGTTACCTTTATAACAGTTATTTTTTATGAAATTTTTGGGAAGAGCACTCAAAACCTCTCCGACATGTACTGGCAGGTAATGGGCATTTTATCCATTGCTGCATCTGTTTATTTAAGCTTCCCTATCTTAAGGTGGGTTGACAGAAGAATCGAGGAAACTGAAGACGGGGAAGAATAGAAAAGCTCTTTAACTGCGCTGTATCGTCATTGCGAGAGCTTTTCGCATGAGAGCCCGTTCGGTGAAGGGACACTACATAATAACTCCTCTCAACTTAAAGACCGGGAATTTTGATATTCGACTTTTTTGCAAATTCTATTGATTCCTCATACCCTGCATCTGCATGCCTTAAAACTCCTGTCGCAGGATCCGTTGTGAGAACCCGCTGCAGCCTCTCATGGGCTTCTAAACTCCCGTCAGCAACCACAACCATACCTGCATGAATGGAATATCCAATACCTACGCCTCCGCCGTGATGCACCGAAACCCAGTGGGCGCCCGCCGCGGTATTTGCAAGAGCGTTTAAAACAGGCCAGTCAGCGATTGCATCGCTTCCATCCTTCATCCCTTCAGTTTCCCGGTTGGGAGAAGCAACCGAGCCTGAATCAAGATGGTCCCTTCCTATAACTATAGGGGCTTTTAAAACGCCATTTTTTACCATATCATTGAAAATCAAGCCCATTCTATCTCTCTCTCCGTAACCGAGCCAGCAGATTCTTGCCGGCAGTCCCTGGAATTCAACCTGTTTTCCGGCAAGTTTTATCCATCTGATAAGAGTCTTGTTTTCCGGGAATTCCTTGATTATAGCCTCATCAGTTTTATAAATATCCTGTGGATCTCCGGAAAGGGCAACCCATCTAAAAGGACCCTTGCCGGTGCAGAATAGAGGTCTTATGTAGGCAGGAACAAAGCCCGGAAAATCAAAAGCATTTTTCACCCCTGCCTGGAAAGCCTGCTGGCGGATATTGTTGCCGTAGTCAAAGGCGACAGCGCCTTTTTTCTTAAATTCAAGCATTGACTCCACATGCCTTGCCATTGACTGCATTGAGTGTTTTATATATTCGTCAGGATTTCCTTTGCGAAGTTCCAGTGCCTCCTCAAAGGTCATTCCGCCGGGAATATAGCCGTTAAGGGAATCATGGGCAGAAGTTTGATCCGTAACAACATCGGGTATTATCCCCCGCTTCAAAATTTCCGGATAAATATCAGAGGCATTTCCTATAAGCGCTACTGATTCTGCTTTACCCGACTTTTTAAATTCAAGGCACATCCTTAAAGCTTCATCCAGTGAATCAGTGGCGTGATTGCAGTAGCCGGTTTTTAATCTCTTTTCAACCCTTGCCGGGTCAGCTTCAACAGCAAGGCATACTCCCTCATTCATTGTTACGGCAAGCGGCTGGGCGCCGCCCATGCCGCCCAGACCTGCGGTAAGAACAAGTTTTCCATTGAGGCTTGAGTTAAATTCTTTTAAAGCCAATGATGCCAGTGTTTCATAAGTACCCTGCAAGATTCCCTGGGTTCCTATGTAAATCCAGCTTCCTGCCGTCATCTGACCATACATTATCAAACCCTTTTTTTCAAGCTCCCTGAACACGTTCCAATTTGCCCAGGCGGGAACAAGAAGAGAATTTGCTATTAAAACACGCGGCGCATAGCGGTGAGTTTTAAGGATTCCCACAGCCTTTCCGGACTGAACAAGAAGAGTTTCATCATCGCCGAGAGTTTTTAGAGCCTTTACAATAACCTCATAACACTCCCAGTTTCTTGCCGCTTTTCCCGTTCCCCCGTAAACTATTAAGTCATCGGGCTTCTCGGCAACATCAGGATCAAGGTTATTCATGAGCATCCTCAGGGCGGCTTCCTGTGGCCAGCTTTTACAGGTCAGCCCGGGACCTGTGGGCGCCTTTATTTCCGCTCTTTTTGCAGCCGCCATTTTATCTGCCTCCTGAAGCAAGTTTTTCTCCTGCTTTTAACAGCCCTGCCACTTTTTCGCGGCTGGTTGATTCCGCATAAACCCTCAGTACCGGCTCCGTTCCTGAAGGCCTGAAAAGTATCCAGCTTTTATCATTAAACATGAGTTTAACTCCGTCCGTAAGCTTGACTTCCTTTAATGTCATTCCGTCAAAATTTCCCGGCGGGTTTAAGGAAAGCTTTTCCATAAAGCTTTCCTTTTTCTCATTGCTTTCAATATGCAGGTCAGTGCGGTCATAGTAAAATGCGCCTGTTTTAAGCATCAGTTCGTCAAGCAGTTTTCCAACAGGCTTTTCCGAATACGCCATGGCTTCAAGAAGAATAAGGGCGCAAAGAATTCCGTCCCGTTCAGGAATATGATTCTTTATGCCAATCCCGCCGCTTTCTTCTCCACCGATTAAAATGTCTTCCTCAAGCATTAACTGGCAGATATATTTAAATCCGATTGGAGTTTCATAAAGCTTTAACCCGTATTTCTCACAAAGGATATTAACCATCTGAGTTGTAGAAAAAGTTTTTACCACGCCCCCGCTCTTTTTGCAACC
>JAMDEM010000077.1 GCA_023486985.1 Bacillota bacterium | reverse complement strand
CTCTGCACACAATTGATCCCCTGGGAGGTTCCTATTACATTGAATCTTTGACCAAAGAGCTGGAAAATAAAGCAACGGATTATATTGACAGGATTAAGAGAATGGGAGGAGCGCTCAAGGCAATTGAATCAGGATACATTCAAAGAGAAATTCAAAACAGCGCTTACACTTACCAGAAACAAGTCGAAGCAAAAGAAGAAATTGTAGTGGGCGTAAATGATTTTATCAGGGAATCGGAAGAAGCCGGTTACTGCCGGTTGATAATTAATCGTGGCATGGAACAAGCTCAGAAAGAACGCCTTTTGGAACTCAAGAAAAAAAGAGATAATGAAAAGATTATAAATTCCCTGGGTGCTTTAAGGCTGGCGGCTTCATCAAATGATAATATTATGGAGCCGGTGCTTGAGGCGGTAAGAGCCTATGCCACCGTAGGGGAAATCTGCCAGGTTCTTCGGGAAATATTTGGAGAATATATAGAATTTAAGGAAATTTAATATAAACTACCCTGCAGCTTGCTGCAGGGTATCCCGATCGCAAAATAAAATTTTCCGCTCCCATCGGGGAGTAAGTTATCTCCCCTCGTTGTTAAAGAGCGGCAGGGGGAGTTAATTATCCTCTCCCCCACTGGGGAGAGGGATAAAGGTGAGGGGGCATTATGATTCTCGGCATAAACCATATCGGAATAGCGGTAAAAAGTATTGATGGCGCGCTTTCTGCCTTTAATAAAATTTTTAACACCGTTGATGTTCACAGTGAGGAACTCCCGGACAGGAAAATCAAAATTGCTTCCATGAGAATCAATGAAAGCAGTATCGAATTTATTGAAAGCGCAGGAATTGATTCGGCAATCGCTAAATTCATAGAAAAGCGCGGTGAGGGAATCCACCATATTGCCTTTACGGTTAAAGGCATCGATGGAATATTAAAACAACTGAAAGATAATGGCGTCCCTCTGGTTGATGAAGTTTCGCGCCCCGGCGCACATGGAACAAAAGTGGCATTCCTTCATCCTTCAGGAACTAACGGAGTATTAATCGAATTGTGCGAACCCTGATTTCAAGGATGAAGCCGGCCCATAATGGAGGCGGGAATGTAGTGGGAGAGCTTGCTCTCCATAAAGTAACCGCCGCAAAAGGGCAGGGTTTTGCGCAGACAAAATAAAGTAGCGGAAAATTAATGTGGAGGATTATAAGAATGATAATAAGATGGCTGAATCATCATCCAAAGATTGATCCCACTGCTTTCATTGCAGAAGGAGCAAAGGTAATAGGCGGGGTAACAATGGAGGAACATTCCAGCCTCTGGTTTAATTCTGTGGCAAGAGGAGATGTTAACCATATAAGCATAGGGAAATACAGCAATATCCAGGACTCCTCAACTCTGCATGTTGCGGATGATTATCCTCTGATTATAGGAAATTATGTAACCGCAGGTCACAATGTAAAACTTCATGGCTGCACTATCAAAGACAGGGTGCTGGTTGGGATAGGAGCGATTGTTTTAAATGGGGCACAGGTAAACGACGACATTATTATAGGTGCGGGGGCTCTTGTGACGGAAGGTGCAGTTCTGGCCATTTTACTGCTCTATCTTGGGATTCCGTGCAAACCGGTAAGAAAGCTTACTCCTGAGGAAATTGCAACGAATAAAATGTGGGCGGAAAAATATGCTCTTCTCAGCCGCTCATACATGGAAGGCTATGCGCCGGCTGACAGAAAATGGGGATTATGACAGGCAGACATGCAGAAAGGAGCAGTAAAATGGCAGTAATTCTTGATGGAAAGGCAATTGCAAAAGAAATAAGAGAAAGTCTTAAAAAGGAAGTAGAGGAACTGAAAAAAGAAAAAGGCGTAGTACCGGGACTTGCTGTTGTTCTTGTAGGTGAAAACCCGGCATCCCAGGTATATGTGAAAAACAAGGTAAAAGCCTGCGAAGAGCTTGGTATTAAATCCATTTCTCACAGGATTCCGGAAGCCACCACGGAAGAGGTTCTTTTAAAACTAATTCAGGATCTTAACAGCGATTCTGCTGTTCATGGAATTCTTGTGCAGCTGCCATTGCCAAAGCATATAAACACCCAGAAAGTTATGGATGAGATAATGCCGGAAAAAGACGTTGACGGATTTCATCCGGTCAATCTCGGCAGGCTGATGATGGGAGAAGCCGTTTTCCCTCCATGCACGCCTCACGGAATAATGGAAATTCTTAAACGATCGGGAGCAAAACTGGCTGGAGCTGAAGCTGTAGTTGTTGGCAGAAGCAATGCTTTTCGGGAAAACCTGTGGCTCTTATGCTTCTTCAGGAAAATGCAACAGTTACAATTTGCCATTCAAAAACAAAAGATCTTGGAGAAGTAACCCGCAGGGCAGATGTTTTGGTGGTCGCCATAGGCAAAGCAAAAGCAGTCACTGCCGGCATGGTGAAGCCAGGTGCTGTTGTAATTGACGTGGGAATCAACCGGGTTGGAGACAAGCTGGTTGGCGATGTTGATTATGATGAAGTTTCAAAGATTGCTTCTGCAACCACTCCTGTTCCCGGCGGCGTGGGTCCTCTTACAATAGCAATGCTGATGAAAAATACAATTAAATCAGCCAGGATTAAATCAGGCTTAACCGCCCTGGTGGGTTAATAACCTGATACCATCCTCTTCCAGACGGCAGAGGAAAAAGGGAGGGCAAGCAATATGAGAAGGATAAAAACTGCTTTTCTTTTAATCCTTGTTGTAAGTTTTCTATTTTGTTTTTCATCAAATGCGCTGGATAAGCCGCGCGCTTTTCCCGAAAAGCATGCATCTGATTTTTCAAGGGTTTACTGGATTGCCGATATGGGAGGAGATTTTGGAACACGCATCTGCTTTGCCGTATGGTCAAATGATTCCGGGTATATAATATTCAATAAAAAGGAAACATCTGATCCGGAAGAGCCTGCCGAGAAAATGCGTCTCTGGATTGTAAATGTTAAAAATCACAAAGCCAATGTTATTTCAAACAGCCGGGGCTGGGGCATAGTTAACCGTCCATGGAGCACGAATTCAAAATATGTTATCTTCGTTAAAGACGGCTCTATCTATGTTGCCACAAATGAAGGTGGAACAGCAAAAAAAATTTTTGGAAGAGAAGACTCATTCATTGCCACACCATACCTTGTATGCTGGATCCCCAATTCTTCAAAGGTCAGTTATGTAAAGATTAAAAATGACGGTTATTATCTCTGTGCAGTAAATGTTGAAAACGGGAAAAAAGAAGAATTGTTTAGGCTGGGAGACAGGAAGTTTGCGGTGCGCTTTATTGCATGGTTTGCTAAAGGCAAAAAATTTGCTTATCAGATGACTTATGAACCCAAAGATTTTTCATCATGGAAAAGTTATCTTTACCTTACTGACAAAAAAGGAAAAAATAAAATTTTTATCACTCCGGAAAGATTTCATACGGACATGGAATGGGATAAGGATGCCGGCAGTGTAGTTTATTCTGTATGGCGTACAAGCCCGGCATCCGGTAAAGGCAGGCGGGATATCTATATTTATAATATTAAGAGCGGCGTTGAAAAAAGACTTACAACATCAGGCGACAATTATAGTCCCGAGTTCTCATATGATAAAAAATATATCATTTATTTTCATGCCGGCGAAAAACAGATTATACCAAATGGCCGGTTGCCGTTCAGGGAGTTAAAATCAGTAGAAATTGCCACAGGTAAGACATTCAGTATAAGCGACGGACTGGGAGCCGTTCTGGGCGCCATCGCATTGCGGAAAAATATAGTTGTTTATGCACGGGTAATAACAAAAGAAAAAAAAGGTACAACCGAGTATATCTGCTTTATGATGATGAACAGGATAAGAGGGAAAAACAACCATAAAATTTTTCCAGGTCAAAAATTAACAATAAATATGATGACTAACAACTCTGACAGAACAAAATTTGGCTTCCACTATGACGGACAGCTCTGGGGAGTTGATTTAAAATAAACTACCCTGCGCCAAGAGCGCAGGGTATCCCTTCGGGCAAGGTGCGTTCCGACCGGATAGGGAGGATTTCGCACAGCTGCGAAAATGTCATTGCGAGTGACGGGTACCCGCCCTGAAAGGGTGGGTGAGAATCTCTATCCGATATCCTTCGCGCTGCTCAGGATGACTGCGGGGTATTCGATCGCAAAATAAATAAAAATTCTTTTAAGCCTGCTTCGTTATCCGTTTAAGTTCATCCCATGCTTTCTCTGCCCACAGAGGATCTGCCAGGAGGGCTCTTCCGACGGCAACCATATCAACGATGCCTTCTCTTACTGCATTGTCGGCAAATTCCGGGTTCTTCACGCCACCGACTCCGATAACAGGGATTTTTATAACTTTTTTAATTTCGTGAGCATGGGAAAAGAAATAGCCTTCTTCTGTTTTTCCCGGTGGGCGGGAACCGGACAGTCCTCCGGAAACATCCATTATATCAACGCCTGCCGCTTCAAGCTCCACTGCTATTCTTTTACTGTCTTCAATGGTTATCCCGCCGGCAATAATGTCATCAGACGGAAGCCTGAAGGAAAGAGGCATGGCAGAACCTATTTCTTCTCTTACTGTCCTTACCACCTCGAGGGGGAACTGCAGTCTTTTTTCAAAATTACCTCCGTAAGAATCCGTCCTGCGGTTGGTATAAGGGGAGAGAAAATCATTGATAAGAAAACCATGAGCCCCGTGAATCTCGATGATGTCAAAACCTGCTTCCTTTGCCCTTCTCGATGCCTGGCGATATTTTACTACCAGCTCTTTTATTTCATCCTCAGTAAGAGGAAGAGGTTTTTCAGTTTCTCCCGGTATGGCAATTTCCGATGGCGATGCCGGAAGAAATCCGGTTGCATTTTTCTTTGACTTTAATCCCGCATGGGCAAGCTGTATTGCAGATATTGCACCGCAGTTTCTTATAGCCTCAGCCAGTGAGCACAGTCCCGGGATAAGTTCATCGCTGTAAATTCCGGTTTGTTTTTCCGAGTACTGTCCTCTTTTTTCTATGTAACTGTGCTCAACGATGATCAGTCCGACTTTTGCCTTTGCCCGTGCCATATAATGGCTGATAAGAGCTTCCGTAATCCCGCCTTTTTCCGTTGCCAGGTCATTAGCCATAGGCGGCATGACAATACGGTTTTTTATAGTTATATCTCTTACAGTAATGGGTGTAAAAAGGTCCGGCATAATTAACCTCCCTGGACTACAAGCCTTTTACTTTCAACGATTCCTGAAATTTTTCTATTGATTTCCGGGTAAGTTCATTAGTCATAATCTGTTCTATCAATGAAAAAGAAATTGTCATATTTAAAATTCCCATATTAAGAAGTTCTAAAACCTCCTGAGTGGTTTTGATGCTGGCAGCAAGAAGTTTTGTTTTTCCGCTGTTCCTGCAGATATTTAACATCTCGGGAATTGATTTTGAAACATCCAGGCTTTCTTTCTTCATCCTGTTATAATAAGGAATTGCATAAGATGCTCCGGCTTCGGCAGATACATAAACCTGGACTGGGTCAAAAATGGCAGTAACCGCAGTGGGAATTCCTTCTGACTTAAGACTGGCTACTGTCCTTAAACCGTTTAGAGAATAAGGAATTTTTATTACCATTCTTTTTGGAACCAGAGAGCTTAAATAACGGGCTTCCTTATACATCTCAGAATATTCGTCTGAGTTTGTTTGAACAAAAATTTCGCCGGGGGAAACTTTGGATATCCAGCTTATAAGGTCAAGAATCTCCTGCCACTGAACTTCATCCTTTTTAAGCGCAGAAGCTATAATAGAAGGATTTGTTGTTATGCCTTTAACAAAAGAAAAATTTAAAATGCTTTCAATCTCAGACTTAACCGCCGAATCAAGGTATATTGTCATAGCTTGCATCCCACCTCTGGATAAAGATTCTACCGCCTCATTAACCAGCCCTTCTCTTTCTCCTGCCTGCAGGCATCTCCATTGCCACAGGGCCTAAGGGGGCTGATTCGAGCCTTGAGGAAAATTCCTTTTTTAACTCATACATCTCATCTCTTAAAGCCGCGGCTTTTTCAAATTCCAGCTGTTTTGCAGCTTCTCTCATTGCAGTTTCAATTTCCCTGATAAGCTTTTGAAGAGCATTGATGCTAATTTTTTCCTTGTCTTTAACTCTGTATTCAGCCGGGGATTCCGCCACTGCCATGCCTTCAAGAATGTCTCTGACTGCTTTTCTTATAGATTCAGGCGTTATTCCGTAGCGCTTGTTGTATTCAATCTGAATCTTACGCCTGCGCTCCGTTTCAGCCAGTGCTTTTTTAATGGAATCAGTTAATTTGTCGGCATAAAGAATCACTGTGCCGCTCACATTCCTTGCAGCCCTTCCTATCGTCTGGACTAAAGAAGTTTCAGAGCGCAGGAACCCTTCTTTATCTGCATCAAGAATGGCGACGAGAGAAACCTCGGGAAGATCAAGCCCTTCCCTTAAAAGGTTTATTCCCACCAGCGCGTCAAAATTTCCAAGCCTTAAATCACGGAGAATCTGAATCCGTTCAAGAGTGTCAATTTCGGAATGAAGGTATCTGGCTTTTATGCCCATTTCGTTAAGATATTCATTAAGGTCTTCAGCCATTTTCTTGGTAAGAGTGGTTACAAGAACCCTTTCTTTTACAGCCGTTCTTTTCTTTATTTCATCAATAAGGTCATCCACCTGCCCGGCAACGGGTTTTATTATCACTTCGGGATCAACAAGTCCAGTGGGTCTTATTATCTGCTCTACAACCTGTTTTGAATGTTTTAATTCATAAGGAGCGGGAGTTGCAGAAATGTAAATTACCTGGCCGGTCTTTGCTTTAAATTCATCAAAGCTTAAGGGACGGTTGTCATAAGCTGACGGAAGCCTGAAGCCGTGCCCTATAAGACTGTCTTTTCTTGATTTATCGCCGTGCAGCATTCCCCTTAATTGAGGAATGGTTACATGAGATTCATCAATGAAAAGAAGAAAATCTACCGGAAAATAATCAATCAGAGTGGCAGGCGGCTCCCCGGCTCTTCTGCCGGAAAGATGACGGGAATAATTTTCTATGCCGTTACAGTAGCCCACTTCCCTTAAAAGTTCAAGGTCATAATTGGTGCGCATCTGGAGTCTTTGTGCCTCAAGAAGTTTCCCTTGTTCCCTGAAAAACTTCAGTTTCTCCTCAAGCTCTTCTTCAATGGCTTTGCATGCCCTTTCCAGTTTGGGCAAGGGAGTAATAAAATGCTTTGCCGGATAAACAACAATTCTCTCTTTATGGGCACGGCTTCAGG
>JAMDEM010000111.1 GCA_023486985.1 Bacillota bacterium | reverse complement strand
TTTTCAGGGAAGTTGATGATTCCGTTGCTCTTGCCCTTCTTCTTACCGATGCAGTGGAACTTTCGCCCCAGGCAAAAGAAATTTTAAAACAGCTCCGCAAAAGAATGACCGACGGCGGAGGGGATTTTTCAAAGGCTATTAAAGAGGACAGGGAATTTCAGGAGCTTTTTTACACCTTCAGGCAGTTAAGGGATGTTGTGTACGGCAGGGAGGAATTAAAAGGAAAAAAAGAAGAGCCTAAGATTGAAATACAGTTAAGCCGCCGGCAGAAAGACGACGAAGAAAGGCGCGCCGCGAAAAACGGCAAGATTATGGACTTGCTGGAAAAGATGATAATTTATTCGCCTTCAGGCAGGGTAAAGGAAAGTTTAAAAAAAGAACTGGAAGTCCTGGGCGAAAAAATTGTGGAGACCTGCAAGCAGTTCGGCGTTAGGATTATTGTCCTTGAAAGGGGACAGGTAATATCAAGTTTAAAAATTGCCGGAATGGCTGTGGTGGGCAGGGGCGAAAAAACTTTTGACGGAAGAGACTGGGACATAGTGAGGGGGATTTACGAGCAAAGCAGGCGGCTTATTGTCATAGGGGAAGAAAAAATCGGCTCCGCCTACCGCTGTACTTCACGCCACGAATTTGCCCATGCTTTTGACCATACTTTCAGCGAAAGAAATCAAAGGCGATTGCCTTTATCGGTTCAGTTGTGGAATCTTTTCAAGGAAAGCCGAAAAGGCGTTATAAGCCAGTATGCCCTTACCAATCCGGCCGAGTATTTTGCCGAATCGGTTGAAGCTTTTTTCAATAAAAATCTTTCCGGGAAGTTAAAAGAAAACGATCCCCAGATGTATCAGTATCTGGAGAATCTTTTTGAGGCGTAAGGAGGATTAACTCCCCCTGCCCCCTCAATATCGGGTCGGATAAATCCGACCCCTACAAATGCCCGTTCGGGGAACGGGCGCTACAAGCAAAGAGGGGGAGGAAAAAGGTTTAGTCTTCGAGTGTCTGGTACATATCGCCCCAGAGTAAAATCCCGGCGATTGTTTTGCCGTCTTCGATTTCCCCTTCGCGAATCATTTTCAAAATTTCTTCGGGCTCAAATTCTGCAACTTTTATAATCTCATCAAACTGCGGCTTTGCTTTGTCAATCTTTCCGCCTTTGATGTGAAAAAGGTGCATCTTCTCGGTGCAGAATCCGGGGCTTACATAAAACTCGCAAAGTTTTTCTATGTGACCCCCGATTAAGCCCGCTTCTTCTTCCATTTCGCGCCGAAGTGTTGTTTCAATGTCTTCCCCGGGTTCAAGTTTTCCAGCCGGGAGTTCCCACAGCTCTTTTTCCACAGACTTGCGAAACTGCTTTACCATTATTATTTTATTTGATGCAGTGCTGATGATGGCGCAGACTGAAGGAGGATGGTCCACAATTTCCCTGACTGTTTCTCTTCCGTTGGGAAGGGAAACCTTTTCTACCCGCAGGTTTAAAATTTTTCCCGTATAAACTATATCAGACTCAAGAGTTAACTCGGGCATAAACTCGCCTCCTTTTAATTCGTCATTGCGAACTCCTCACCCATCCCTCTTCCCGCGGGAGATGGGAATCAGCAATAAAATCCTCGCCCCTCCGGGGAGAGGATAAAGGTGAGGGGCTCGCGGCAATCGTTCGTTGCCGCCTGATGTAAAACTTCTCCAAATTAAAAGGCGCTCCTCTTTATGAAGAGCACCTTTTTAATCAATTAAAATTCTTACTCCTTTTTAAAACATCACCGGTGGCATCATCGGATAATAATAATATCCGCCGGGATAGCCCATGGGAAGCATTGACAAAGCTGTCGTCAAACCTGTAAAGGCTGTCAGCGCCATCACAGCTCCCATGCCCTGGTAAGGATTGTAGCCGTATCCCTGCATCGGGTATGGCGACGGATTGACCCGCTGTGCGCCGGGATCTCCGGTAAAGAACTCTTTAACTTTCTGCCAGATTCCTTTTTTTACAGGAGCCTGCGGGGGAGTTTCAACCGGTCTTCCCGGGAGAGCCGGGGTTTCTCCGGATTCGGGTCTTGTAGGATACGGCGGATTTGAGCCTTTTAAGTTGTTAAGGAACCCCTGGTACTGAGGTACAGGATAAGCAAGAGGCAGAGTCTGTATCTTGCCGTGTTCAGTAAAGCTTACAGTTCCGTTGGTCATATAGACGCCTTTTTCGCCGAAAGTGTTTACATAGCCGTTGGGAAGAACTTCCAGTTTGTGATATTTTATGTACGGGTGGCCGTTCGAATCCTGATGCTGTGTTTTTGCAAAGACCATGATGTTTCCGGCAGGATGAACAATTTCGTTTACATTCCTGTCTTTATTGGTGGCAAGAAAATCAAGGCTCTTTGAGAAAACCTTATATGTATTGCCTGCGGCGTCGGGGAATGTATATTCCTTCTCCTGTCCCACGCCCGGGTGAACTACATCTTTAACATGTGCAGGATAAACTGCATTTGGATTTCTGGCATCATAAGCCTCGGCTTTCCCGTCCGGTCCCTGGTGAAGCACGATGCCGTTAGGCAGCGAGACAAAGAGGGAGCCGTCCGGAGACTGCTGTCTGATAATGCCGCTTGGCGTCATTACCGGACCGTTAGGGTCAGCCGGATAAGGCGCCGGAGTCGGGAATGGATAGCCCGGTACAGGCGTTCCCGGCTGCTGAGGCGGCTGGGGCTGAGGCCCATCATGCGGCGGCTGCGGATGTGGATGCGGTGACGGATGGTGATGACCGGGTTCGTTAATCTTATGCGGAATCGCATATGGAAAATCAATCCTGGAGTGAACATCATTGTGTTCGTTAAATCTTACTCCGTGTCTTGAAACTTTCATATCGGAAAGATGCTCTCCGTATTTATGAACATGGCCGTCGTTCTCAACATAAACATGTCCCTTGTCGGTATGAAACTTTCCTGTTTTTGGGTCTCTGAAAAGGGTATCAGTTTCAACGTTTATACTGCCGGATGCATGAACCTTTTCATGGAGAGTCTTTGTGGGATTTGTCATTTCAAATCTGAGGGTGTTTGAAGTTAAAAGGATATTGTTGCCTTCAGAATCCTTGAATTTAAATTTATACTGGGAGGCGGGAGTTTCCTGAAATTGTTCCACATCAATAAACTTGCCCGGCGTCGGGTCGTAAGCTATCACTTTGCCGTCGGCGTCTTTTTGAACCAGGATTCCGTTCGGCATGGAGATTTTCATTGTCCCGTCCGGCTCTTCTTCTTTTATAACGCCGTTGGGAGCTTTGGTTACAGTTCTTCCATCCGAAAGATGGGTCCTGTGTTTTCCTTCCGAAAGTTCCTCAGACTTTAATATGGAAACCATGCTGTCCTGAGGGTTTTCCAGTTCTTTATTTATTTCTTTGGCTTTTTTGCCAACATCTCCCCGCTGGAAGGCAGCCTGACTAATCTGCTGCTCCCTGATTTTATCGATGTTGGTGAAATCCGGATTAATAGAGTTTCCCACAACGAATCACCTCAGATTCCTGAAATATGAAATATTTTCTAAGGCTATTTGCCTGAAGATAGTATATCAGTAATGGGGCTTACTTTCAATAAATTATGGCGAAAGTATTGTTAAAATTTTGTTAACATTTGGAAAGGCAGTTGTCGGGGGCGGGGAATGAAGGGGAATCAGCAATAATAATCCTCGTCCCTCCGGGGTGCGTCCCGACCGAACAGGGAGGGCTTGCGTAGCTAAAAAATGTCATGTTGCGAGAAGCGCAGCGACGAAGCAGAGGGGATTCAGGATTCTGCAATTCACTTTGCTGTGAAATAAAAAACAAGTGCCGTCATCATTAATATATATTGGTTCAACAAATCATTATAAAATTAAATTTATCGGCCCATTAGGGTCAATAATATTTTTAAATTTTTTATATGGAATAAAAACTTCCTTTGTCCCAGCAGCATATCCAGCAACTTGGTAAGGAAGAAAAATTATTATTATTCCATTTGAATTTAAATAAAAATTCTTGTAATTTTCTTCTTTTGCCGATGCTCCCTCTTTAATCAGTCCAACCTCTGAATAATATCCATCTGGAGAATTCTTCTTAGCTTCTTTTAACAAATAATTAATGCAATATTGAGATAAGGTTTTTAAATAATTTGAGCTAGGTCTGAATAAATTACTAAGCTTTATTTCTTTGCCATTCCTTAAATCAAAAACTATAGTAAAATACTCCCATTGAAGATGAGCCCCACCTGTATAGCGATTAGACGTCAATACAACGCAAACAACATTCCGATTTTTAAATTTAGTTTGAGAACTTAGAGAAAGCGTCCATGAAGGGCTTTTCACCCCCGATACAGCTTCAACTTCTTTTTTAAATTCTAAACTCAAGTAATTAACATAGTCTTGTATTCTTTTATTAAACTTGCCTTCGATCATTTTCTCTGGAAAATTTCTTATTTGAGGATAAAGTATTTTAATAGTATAGTCATTTGTGTTTTCATAAATTTTTTGGGGGACAACATTATATTTGGTTTCTGAATTCATTGAAATTTGGTCAATTACCGTGTCGATCTTCCATTCGCCTTTTTCGTCAAGAACCAGACAAAATGTCAATCTAAACTTTTCAATCAAACTTCTGGAAGATGTATAAGCTAAAAGAATTGTTTTAAATTGGACTTTATCTCTGCGTACATTTTTTGACGATACAATATCTAACTTATATATATAATTCAAATTAGGAAACCCTGATATAAATTTTTCATATGACTGCCACTTTTTCCAATTCTGAGAAAAATCATCATACGCACCCCTATAATCTCCACGGTTTATTTTGTCATAGTGATTTATTAAAGTATCTCGAGCGCTGTCATCTCCAAACGAAGAATAAAAAGAAATTATGCATAAAAATACTATAATAAATAAAGTTTTTAGGATTCTCAAGTTTTTGTCAACTCCTTCAAAATTTTAAATAGGATTTTTAATATAATCTATTGCTTTTAAAAGGGTCTCGTTTCCCCCGGGCCAGTGGGTGTCGTAAGGAAATATTTCCATCTTAACCTTTTTTCCGGCTGCTTTAAGGGCTTTTTCAAGGGCATAAGCATTTTCCACCGAAACTTTAGGATCTCCCTTGGAATGAAAAATTACTATCGGGCATTTTACTAATTTTATATATTTCAGTGGAGATGAATTTTCATCGGGAAAATATTTTCCGTCAACAATACAGGCTCCACTGATTTCAACGACCGCTCTTAAAGGGATGTATTCACTTACGAAAATTGCAGATTCTGCTCCAAGACTGAAGCCAATCATTCCAATTTTGGTCTTATCAACATATTCATGTTTTTCCAGGTATTGCACAGCGTATATTAAGTCGTAGTAATCTCTATAGTCTATGCACAAACCTACAAAACCTTTTGAAGCAATGACCTGTAAATCATCCAGACATTCATTTGCCCGGGCTCCGTAACCCTGTGCCCAGACTATTGCCGCGTTTTTGCTGTGCGAGGGAACTACCATATATCCGTTGATTGTTCTGCCCTGTGCAGTAAAAGAAACTGGAAATGGTTTATTAATCTCTTCCTGAGCATAAAGATTAACAGGTATCAGTATCAGGAAAAACAAAAAAAACAAGAAGAGATGAAGAATAAAGAAATTTTTCTTCCTAAAACCAGGCATAATTACCCCTCCCCGTTAATTTTTATTCTTTCTTTTATACGAGATTCATTTATCTATAGAAAAATCCTTCCAAAAAATGTGCAAACTTGTGCTTATATCTATATTCTGGAACTGCAGTCCTTGAAGCAGAATGAAGGGGAATCAATGGTTAGGAAGAATTGATTTCACATGAAAATTTTAAGGCTTATTTTTCCAGTTTTTATCCTCCTGGCGTGCATTAAGCCTGCATGCGCAGAATCAGTCTGGGGCATTTTTCCCGGCATGGATGGGCCGGCGGCGGTGAAGATGCTTGGAAATCCCACGAAAACTGCTGATAAAAAAGATTTTCTCAGCTATTTTTACATAGATCAGTTCGGCTACGGTTCCAGGTTTATAATTGACATTGATAAGTCCAATAATGCCGTGGATATGGTGATGGTATATAAAACCGATCCTTCGGTAAGGACAGAGCAGGGAGTCTTTTGCGGCAATTCACCGCGCAAGATAAAGGATATTTACGGCAAGCCGAAAGACGATGCAAAGGGGATTCTCGGGGGTGAGGAGGTTTTCTATTATATTTACGAAATAAGAACTTTCATTGCCACGCAGAAGCTTTATTTTGTTTTTTCAAGGGCTGACCGGAGCCTTGAAATGATGGTTCTTTCCAGAAAGCCGTTATTAATAGAAAAGTTTTTATAGCTTTTAAAAATTTTTAGTGGCAGGTATAGTAAGGATTTACTAGTCCAAATTTAATGACCTGACCCCAAATTCCCGTGCAGGAAGGATTATGTTATAATAGAAATAAATAAGTATGACAGAACGAGTTCTTCCTGATGATCCTTTAGCATTTATTATCAGATGCCTATATAGTCGCAAGGTATTGTGGACATATCATATTAATATGCGCATGTCTCAACGTTATATATCTCGAGAGGAGATACTTTCTTCAGTGAATTCTATTGAAATCATTGAAGAGTATCCTGAAGATAAATATTTGCCAAGTTATCTTCTCTATGCCAGAATAGGAGCTAAAATCTTTCATATCTTAATTACAGTTGATGTATCAGAGGACAATATTCGAATTGTTACTGCGTATGAACCGGATTTTAAAGAATGGAATGCAACACTTAAACAACGGAGGAGAAGCTAATGAAATGCCGTGTCTGCGGTTCAAAAATGAATAAGGCTAAAACTGATCTTCCCTTTAAAATTCGCTCAAAATCTATTGTTATAATAAAAGAATTACCGGTACTTCAGTGTTCCAGGTGCAGCGAATATCTTATTGATGATCAAAATATGGCAAAAGTGGAGCAGATTCTTAGCAGCGTGGATAGAGTTGCAGAACTCGAAATTGTTCACTTTGCTGCATAGTTTTATGGTCAGTGCGGACTGGCAAAAGGAAAACTCATTTTTATTAAAATGACCAACAACGAAAGATGAACAAATTAACTTACATCTCAAGCGAGAACGGTGCAATATGGCAAAATTGGAAAAGGGGCTTGTTCAGGTCTTTGCCGGAGCGGGCAAGGGTAAAACCGAAGCAGCCCTGGGAATAGCCTTAAGAGCCGCAAGCTGCGGATTCAAAGTATATATAATTCAGATGCTCAAGGGAAACGGTCTTTCAACCTCCGTATCCTCCCTGGAAAATTCATTTAAAAATTTAAAAATTGACGCTTTCGGCCGCCACTGCCCCTATATAGA
>JAMDEM010000021.1 GCA_023486985.1 Bacillota bacterium | reverse complement strand
CCAGCAAAAAGCTTTTTCATCATAAAATTTAATGCCCGCTTTGTTTAAAAGTCCCCTGAGAAGGAGAGGGCTGGCAGAAATTGATGAAGCTTCTTTTCCCAGAAACAGATAGATTTTTCTTTCCAGAATAGTATATTCGTAAAATTTTAACTTAAAAGCAATCTTTTCAAAATCTTCAGTGTATTTTTCTTCAAGAATTTCAGGGGATTCCTTGAATATTTTCCTGTCAACGGGCGTGCTGTGAAAAGTACAGTCAAGGCTGTAATAAATAATAAAATCCTTGTATTTTGCTCCCAGAGGCGCTTCCTTGTTAAAGAAGAAATTGTCAGGTCTTATTTTTTTTGTTATTATCGCAGGCAGGCCGCAGTAGGGACAGATGGAAGGAGCTTTTTCATAACCGGGTTTCTTTTCTTTATGCTCAAGATTTTTAAGGAATTTATGTATGGCTTGTTTGAAAAAACTGCACTGGAAGACACATTCAATGGCTATCTGCTTGATATCAATTTTATGGTGTTGTCCTTCTTTTTCAATAAATCTCCCGTCTTTTTTTTCTACCAGATTCCATTTGCCGGATGAAAGCTCGCTAAGCAGTTTTTTGCTGCAAGCTTCATAATCAAGGAAAACGCTGCAAAAAACTTTGCGGTCAACAACAAGATTCCTGTATTTTTTTTGCCATTCAAGAAAAGTATCCTTGGTGAAATTGATTCCATAATTTTTAATGTCGGCAAAATTAATAATTTCACCGGCTTTTGCATTAAATTTTTTCCAGAGTTCCCGGGCTTCAACCTTGAAGGAGGCAAGTCTGTCAGCCGGAGCGCTTGCCGGCACAGCCACTATGGCATAACCGTCTTCTATTTGAAGGAACTTCATTTCTTTGTTTTTTAATGCCCAGTCAATTGCAAGGAACCAGGCGGCCTGCGGGTCAAAAAATATTCCTTCATGTATAAATTTTTCGTCTGTAATTTCATCTCCGAGGAATTTTTTCTGTCCCCCTCTGCTCATGAGCTGAGCTTTGATTTCTGTAATGTTAGCCTTTGTTATTGTATAAGCAATTTGAAGGTCTTTTTCAAAGTGAGGCAGATAATGGGCGTAGGTGAAGAATATAATATCGTTTCCCCTTAAAGCGTTTAAGCAGGTGCAGTCCTTTTTGCGGGACTCAATGCTCGTGAGGATTTTTGTTATGTGGTTGTCGAGGTCATTAAAAGATTTTATTTTTTCCGGAGCAAGAGGAAACTTTTCATTGAAACTGCTGAGGAGTCCGCATTTTGGGCAGGAATAAAAAATTTCCCCTTCATCTGCAGGATTCTGCTCCAGAACCTCTTTTCGCCTTTGCTCCCAATTATTTACGAGAGTTTCAAGAAGATGATAATCTATTTTTTTCTTGAATATCAATTATCTATCCCCCTGCCCCTGACGGAAATTAACAGTGTTATTTTGTGATCGGAACACCCAGCAGCAAGCTGCAGGATAGTTTATTCGTACTTAAGAACTATAGTTTTAGTGCGCGAGGGAAGCGTATCTTTAAAAATCTCGACAGCCAGGGAGGAAATGTTTTCCACATCTTCCATCCGGTCGGTGAAAGCCTGAAGCGGCTCGTTTGCAAGTCCAAGATTGTCAATTACCGGGGTCTTGTAATGCATGGGGAAAACAATTTTAGGCCTTATTTGATTTACAGCCAGAGCAGCTTCTTTTGGGTCTATAGTTATCAAGCCTCCGGTGGGAATAAAAAGGATGTCAACAGAACCCATGGAAGCCAGGTGCTGGTCGGTTAAAAGATGTCCGATGTCACCAAGATGGCATATTTTTAAGTCATCCATTATCCAGCAGAAGGATGTGTTCGGACCTCTTTTTGTGCCGTGAAAATTGTCATGAAAAGTCGGGATTCCACGGAAGATAAAAACCTCTCCAACTCTTTTGACGGCGACTTCATGTTCGGTGGGATGCTCGCCGGTTCGTTTCACGACATAAGGGTTTCCGCCTACTCTCCAGTAAGCATTGTGATCACGGTGTTCATGGCTTACCAGCACAATATCAGCCGTTATCATTGGAAAGCTGTAAGGGATACTGGTAGCGTAAGGATCGGTTATAACGACACTTCCCTTAGCTGAAGTAATATGGAAACAGTTATGGGCAAGGTACCTTATATTCATACTACACCTCCGAGTAATATCTTTTATCCGGGAACAGTTGGAGCCATCATGAGTATAAGAGTTTTATTGACTGCTATGAAATCAAGGGTATCAACAACTTCCCCTGTTGCATCATAGACTGTAGCATTTGTTATCGGAATAAAATCTCTCTCTTTGTTTATTTCGTCAAGGAGTCTCCCGCCCGGAACCACGTGCATTTCACCTTCCAGCCTGTAAGTGGTGGTAAGAATAATTACAGGAAGTTTTTCTTTTACAGCTCTAACTCCCATTTTTCACCTCTCCTTCCAGATATAGTTGTAGTGGCAAAGTTTGCTTTGCTTTTTTTCGCAGACCAAGGTCTGCCACTACAATTTACTAGTTTTATGAAGGCCTCATCAGCTTGTCTATGGAATAAGTTTCTTTTGCACTGCAGAAACAAAGGCGTTTACCACAGCCGGGTCAAACTGCAAGCCTGAGTTTTTCTTTATTTCTTCCGATGCACGTTCTATATCAAAAGCTTTGCGGTATGGCCGGTCAGATGTCATGGCATCAAAAGCATCAGCTACGGCTATTATTCTGGCAACCAGCGGGATGTTTGGACCGGCGAGCCCTTCAGGATAGCCTCTGCCGTCATAACGCTCCTGGTGGTATTTGACTGAATCTACCGCCTGTTTTAAAAACTTAATAGGAGATATTATTCTAGCCCCTGCCTCCGGATGCTTTTTCATTACTTCCATCTCTTCCGGCGTAAGAGGGCCGGGCTTCATAAGAATTTCATCCTTAACATGTATTTTACCCACATCATGAAGAACCAGGGCATAACGGAACATATCGTCATTCAAAAGATTTGGGTCAAGTTCCATGGCTATGGCAAGTCCGTATTTTGTAACACGGTCAATATGGCCATGGGTGTATGAGTCTTTTTCATCCACCGCCTGGGAGAGGCTCTTTACAGTACTCATGTAAGTTGCCTGCATTTCCCCGAGGGCATCTTTAACATCCTGATAAAGGGCAGCTTTTTCAATTGCCTGAGCCGCAAGACTTGCCAGGTTGTAAAGCTGTTTCAGGTCGGTTTCGCTGAATTTGTATCTTGAAGTTTTTGAAACGTTCAGCACGCCGATTACCTCGTCTTTTATTTTCATCGGCACGGAAAGAGCGGATTTTATGTTTCTTTCCACATCAATACTTTCTCTTTCCAGCCCCATAACGTCAACCAGGAGCAAAGGTTGTCCTGTTTTTGCCACCCGTCCGGCAATGCCATCGCCTAATTTTATTCTTGTGGTTTTTATCACATCTTCCGGCAAGCCTTCGGCGTTCCTTATGGTAAGTTCACTGGTTTCCCTGTCAATCATCATCAGAGATACAACCTGAGCATCAAAAGTGGTTATGGCGTTTTTAACAATCAAATTTAAAAGTTTCTCCAGATTAAGAGTGGAGCTTAAAGCATCGCTTATTTCATAAAGAGCCGAAACTTCATTGACAGCTATTTCAAGATCTTTGTGTACCTTGCAAAATTTAAAGCTTAAATCAAGAACCCTGGAAACTTCTTCACCTACCCGGAGAATGTCATCAATAAAGTCCCTGTCTCTTATGCTTGATTCTGGAAGATTGTATAAATCCAGGGTTCCCAGTGACTCATAGGATCTTCCCAGAGGAATTGATATCATGTTACGCATAAAATCTTTATCTTCAAATTTAAGGCGGGAAAACATTGGAATATCGTTTACTGATTCGGCGATGAGATGTTTCATTTCATCAAGAACTTTGTCTGAGATGAATTGTCCCAGAAGATTCAGGGATTTTTCTGCAAATGAACCTTTATGTCCTGAAAGAGTCATTTCCTGGGATTCCTGGTCTCTTATAAAAATGGCAACTTCTTCAGCAGGAAAATTGTTTGAAATAATTGTTACAACTGAAGGAACCAGTTCTTCAATATTAAGGGAGGAGTGAGCCAGAGCTCCTATCTGGTAAAGAACATTAAGCCTTTGCATCTTGTTCTGAAAAGATTTTTTCTCCGCCACTTTGATAAGGCGCAGTTTAACTCTTTCAATAAACTCATTTTTATCGAAAGGCTTGGTTATATAATCGTCGGCGCCCATCTTAAAGCCGTTGACCTTGTCTTCAGGCTCTGTTTTTGCCGTAAGAAATATCACTGACATATCTTTGGTCTTATTGTTGCTCTTAATCCGCCGGCAGACTTCCCATCCGTCAAGCCTGGGCATGGCAATGTCGAGAATGACCAGATCAAAATTGTTTGAATTAACAAGCTTTAAAGCTGTCTCGCCGTCCTCGGAAGTGGTTACTTCAAGATCAAGGTCTTTAAGCCAGCGCTTGATCATGTTCCTTATAGGAGCTTCGTCATCAACAACAAGAACTTTGCTCATCTTACCATCCTCACCGGTTAATAATTAAAAACTTAGACAAATAAAGGTTTTTTCCTTCATTTGCGCTGTCATTGCGAGGGACGAAGTCCCAAGCAATCTCAAATCCCCCAACCCCCTTTAATAAAGGGGGGCGAGGGGGGATTGCCCACCCACCTTTCAGGCGGGTACCCGTTGCCCGGAATGACTTGCTTTATAGGTTTGTTTGTTGTATAACATATACATCTACATTTTTTCCGGCGCTGTTATTCCCAGAAGGGCGCAGGACGTTTCAAAGATTATTTTCAAGGCTTTAAGAAGTTCCAGTCTTGCCAGAGTAAGGTTTTTGCCGTCCGAAAGAATCCTGTAATGGCTGTAGTAAGAATGAAAATCCCCGGCAAGGTCAAGTGCATAGTGAGCAAGAAGATGAGGCTCCCTCCGGTTGCTTGCGTTCTTCACAACCGACGGAAATTGTTCCATTTTTTTGAGAATTATATTTTCAGGCTCTTCCGCCAGCAGCGTTAAATCGGTATTGGAAATTTCTTTTAGCCGGATTCCTTCCTGTTCCGCTATTTTAAAGATACTGCAGATTCTGGCATGGGCATACTGCAGGTAATAAACAGGGTTTTCCTGAGACTGGCTTTTGGCAAGCTCAATATCAAAGTCAAGGACGCTGTTTGCGCTTTTCATGATAAAGAAGAACCGGGCTGCATCCCTGCCTACTTCCGCTATCAGTTCTTCAAGGGTAACCATTTCACCGGTTCTTTTAGACATCCGCACCAGCATCCCGCCGCGCTTTAAAATAACCATTTGCCCGATGATGACTTCAAGTATGCCGGAATTAAGCCCGAGAGCTCTCAAAGAGGCATGCATCCGCTTTACATGGCTGAAGTGGTCTGAACCCCAGATGTTAATTACTTTTTGAAAACCCCGCATTGCTTTGTTTTTATGATAAGCAATATCAACAAGAAAATAAGTGGGATTGCCGTCGGATTTTACCAGTACCCAGTCTTTTTCATCTCCCAGTGCACTGCTTTTAAGCCAGATTGCACCATCCTGTTCATAAGTGCAGCCGTTTTGTGTAAGAATTTCCAGGGTTTTTTGAACTTCACCGGAGGCATGCAGCGTTCTTTCGCTGAAAAAGCAGTCGAAATTCACGTCCGTTTCTTTTAGGACTTTTTTTATAAGATCAAGCACCTGATTATAGGAAAGTTCCCTTATCTGCTCAAGACGTTCATCCTGAGGCATCTTTAAGAATTTTGGTCCTTCTTTGTCTATGATTTTTTGAGCTATTTCAGTAATGTAAGCGCCTTTATAACCTTCTTCCGGAAATTCTGAAGATTCGCCCAGAAGCTCCAGATATCTTGCCAGCACTGATTGGGAAAAAAGCTCCATCTGGTTTCCAAAATCATTTACGTAAAATTCCCTTTGGACGTCATATCCGGTAAAGGAAAGGATATTGGCTATCGAATCACCCAGCACTGCCCACCTTCCGTGGCCCGCATGCATTGGTCCCACGGGATTTGCGCTTACAAATTCAATTTGAAGTTTTATTCCCTGTCCAAGATTTTGTTTGCCGTAATCATGAGGGGAAGAGAGGATGAGGGGAATAAGCTGGTGGAAGGCTTCTTTTTTTACGAAGAAATTTATGAACCCCCCTCCCTCAATTTTTATATCGTTTATTATGCCGGAGGGGTCGCTTATTTTTTCAATGATTTTTCCGGAAATTTCCCTTGGATTTTTCTTTAAAGCCTTTGCAGAAAGAAGGGCAAAGTTTGTGGAATAATCGCCGAATTTTTTTTCTCTTGGAATGTCAATAATTAAAGGGATCTCACTGGTTTTGAAATCCCCTGTTTTTTCAATGGCTTTTAATAAAATTTCTCTTATTTGTTCTTCAACTATCATTTTTTTACTACTGGCTTATTTCTTCAACCGTTATTTTAACGGTGCTTTTTTTGTTCTTTCGCCAGACGCTTAAGGTTGCAGTACTGTAAGGCTTTGAGATCATCAGGAGAGCCTTGAATTCTGCAACATTTCTTACAGGTTGTCCGTTGAATTCCGTAATTATGTCTCCTGCCTGAAGTTTTGCTTTTGCCGCAGGACTGTTTGGCATGATAGAGTCAATAATTACGCCGCTTTTCACTGCAAGGTCGTGAGCTTCTGCATCTTCCCTGGTAAGGTCTTTTCCGGAAATGCCTATCCATGGTTTGCTTTTGCCCTGTGAGCCGCTTCTTGAAAGATTCCTGGCAATAACCAGAGCTTCATTTATCGGAATGGCAAAGCTTAATCCCTGGGCATTTGAATATTGATAGTTTCCCGTATAAACAAGGGTATTTATGCCGATAACCTTGCCTTTTGAATCAACCAGCGCACCGCCGCTGTTGCCGGGGTTGATGGCGGCATCAGTCTGGATTAAATTGTGATAAACAATGCCTCTTGCCTTTATATCTCTTCCCAGTGCACTTATAACGCCTACTGTGACTGTTGAGGAAAATCTCATGGGGTTTCCGATGGCAATGGCTGTCTGCCCCTGCTGGAGGCGGCTTGAATCTCCGAAATTTGCATGCGGCAAGCCTGTTCCCTGGATTTTTACTACTGCTATATCAGTGTCAGGACTTGCTTTGTAAGATTTAGTCCGGTATTTTTTGCCGTTGTTTAAGGTTACAACAATTGTATCTGCACCTCTTACAACATGGGCATTGGTGATTATCCAGCCGTCGGAGCTCATTATTATGCCGGAGCCTATGCTTTCCCCTCCCGATTTTGTACCTACAGTTATGTTTACCACTGAAGGGGAAACTTTTTTTACAGCATTTATTATATCCTGCTCTTCTGTGGCAAAAAGAGGTGGAGGG
>JAMDEM010000194.1:6339-7412 GCA_023486985.1 Bacillota bacterium | reverse complement strand
TCTCTTCCATCTCTTCCTTTGGCACGGTAAGGTTTCTCCCCGACGGTTTCAATAAACGCTTCCATTTCTTTGAGATTTAAGCCCTTCAAGTCCTGTTTCATTTTATTTAAAATCCCATCTGGATGATTTTCCATGTATCTTTTATTTTTCTGAAGTAGAAGTTGCTGATTTTTATCCTTGCTATTTGATTGCCAAGCTGGACAGTTCCACTTTCAATAATAAGGTCATCGCTTGTTACCTGAATGACATCACCGATTTTTACAAAATTAAGTATAAATATGAGTTTTCCAAGATTTTTAAGATTAAGCGGTTTCATCTTGAAATCTTTATTGTTTAACATTTCTTCCGTTCCCTCTTTGAAAGCGTTCCAGACATCTTCAGGTTTTATCTGCTTCTCTGCCGACATTCTCTCTGCTGATTTTCTTATTGCATCTTCTTCAATATCAAGGACTCTTTCAAGGTCTTTTTTGGTGTAAGCGTCGTAGAGGTCTTTTATGACAGCCGTTATCTCTTCCATCTCTTCCTTTGGCACGGTAAAGCCGGCTAAAGTTTTTGCAGACTCTTCATTTACTGTAACCTGATTGGGTACAAATTCAAGCTTTGTCATGCCATGGAGTGATGGATTGGGGCAGGCAAGCCTGCATCTTAGAAAATTCTTGGAAACCTCATATTTATACTTTTTTTTACTTGCCGGGCAGAGTAAAACCTGAGAAAGGGTATTTTTATCAGCCCTGGGCATTGCCTGTGAAAGATAATTGATAAAAGCCGGCGAGTAATATTCTTTTACGGAAGGATATTTGCCGTTATGGTCTATCGCCCATAACTCAAGTGCCACTTCTATATTTTTTAGATGAGTCCGGCAGGTTCGGGGGTCGGAATAGCCTGTGCTTTTTGCATAAACAAAAAATGGAAGAGAAAACAAAAAAAATAGAACCATCAGTATTGAAAGAGTCTTTTTATTCACTGAATTTCCTCCTGTGTTTATTACCGTCATTCAATCCCCCTTTACTAAAGGGGGCCAGGGGGATTTTGCACCCTGCAATGACGACAGTATTATTATATCAGTAATTCTA
>JAMDEM010000194.1:0-6329 GCA_023486985.1 Bacillota bacterium | reverse complement strand
TGACGGTAATAAACACAGGAGGAAAGTTTTTCGCCCCTGTCCGGTTTATATCCCAGTGCGAAGTCCCAGGCTTTCATTAATTTTTTGCCTTCCGGCTGAACTAATTTTAAAAGTAAACAGCCGTTTTTACAGGCAATTAAAATGCCTTTGTTTTTCATAATATCAACAATTTCACCCGGCGGGAAGATTTCGCCGCACACGGCCGGCTCGGTTTCAAGGACTTTTAAAATTTTGCCGCGGAAACGGGTAAGAGCGGAAGGCTTGGGATTTAAAGCCCGCACCTTGTTATGAATATCTTCCGGCGAAAGATTCCAGTCAATCAGGCAGTCCTCGTTCTTTATCATTCTGGTATAAGAGCCTGCCTTTAAGTCCTGAGGGGTTCTTTCAGGAGTTCCTTTCTCAATCATATCTATTGCGTCAAGCAGTAATTCCGCACCGGCATCTGCAAGTTTTTCTGCAAGGATTCCGCCGGTATATTCGTCAGGTAATGGAACTTTCTTTTGAAGTATTACGTCACCTGTATCATAGCCTTCGTTCATGAAAAAGATAGTTATTCCCGTTTCTTTCCTTCCCGCCATTATTGCAGATTCTACCGGAGAAGGACCCCTGAAATCAGGAATGAGCGAGGGATGAACATTTATGCATCCATGAGCAGGGAAATAAAGGATTTCCGGGGGAATTAATTTTGCGTATGCCGCCACTGCGACAAGGTCGGGATTAAGGCTCTTGAAGGTTTCCAGAAAATCCGGGTCCTTTAATTTTTTTGGCTGGAAAACCGGAAGACCCAGTGATAAAGCCTTTTCCTTTACCGGAGAAGGCGCAAGCTGGTAGCCCCTTCCTTTCGGCTTATCAACCTGAGTAACAACCGCTAGGACTTCGTGGCTTGAACCGTACAATTTGCTTAAAGAAGGCACGGCAAATTCTGCCGTGCCCATAAAAATTATTCTCATTAGTTTTTCCCTGCTATATTACCGATTTTGGCTGCTCTGAATCCTGGCTTTCCGTCTCCTCTATCTCTTCAGCTTTCCTGATGTTGGTGGCTTTATCAATAAAAAGCACGCCGTCAAGATGGTCCAGCTCATGCTGAATTACTCTTGCCATAAACCCTTCTGCTTCTATCTTAATTATTTCTCCTTTTTCGTTCTGAGCCTTAAGGGTTACCTTTTCAGCCCTGTCAACATCTCCGTATATACCGGGAATGCTCAGGCATCCTTCAAGTCCTATTTGTGAGCCTTCCTTACTTATTATCTTTGGATTGATAAGTTTTACCGGTCCTTCTCCTATATCAATGACAACTGTTCTTTTTGAAATACCTATCTGGGGACCTGCAAGTCCTACCCCGATGCTTTCATACATGGTTTCCAGCATGTCCTCCATGGTGTGAAGAAGGAGAGGATCAATTTTTTCCACATTTTTTGCTTTTTTTCTAAGAACAGGGTCCTCTAACTTCCGGACAGCTCTTTTAGACATTAACCGCTCCTTTTATTTATTTTGGATATTCAGCTTTGACTTTTACTGAAACCATTAGACTGCTGGGGTTGGTCCAGTAAAATTCAACTTTCTGAGTTTCCCCTCCGGCAAGCTTTATTATTTTGACATCTTTGTAAGCTTCAGAGCCGTCATCAAGAGTAAAAGCACAGGTAAGCTTAATGTTTTCTATTGTATAGTTCGAAATATTTTTAACATTTGCAGTAACTCTTGTGCCTCCTAATCCGCTGCTCTCATTAGACACTTCCGGTTTGGAGATTACTATCAGTTCTCCGCTTGGAGAGTTTTGAGAAGCAGTGGGAGCTGCTACTTTTTCAGCTGGTGACGGCACAGGCTTTGGTATTGCAAACGTCACCGGTACAACTGTTTTTGGGAAAAGCACATCAACGATGTTGTTTTCTTTATTATAGTTATATGTTGCACCGAGTGCAGTTGAAAAGTTTTTTAAATTTACAAATACAATATTGTCTTTTGTAAATACTTCCGCAGAAATAACTTTCTCCTGAAAAGAAAGCTTGTAGGGGGCAAGTTTAATGGATGTTTCTTTCCCTCCGGGCGCTGGCAGAATATTAACGTTACAGTTTTCATCAATACTCCAGCCGAATTTTAAAGCCTTAAGCAGAGCTTCAAGGGGAACAAAGGGGTCTCCTTTCTGTAAAAAGACTTTCTCTTTAAACGGCTGGTTTCTGATGAAAATCTGCGGATTAGCCGCTGAAACTGCGGCTGCAGCCAGGAAGGTTATTATCATTACAAGCATAAAAATTTTAAGATAATTCTTCACCTTAACCACCTCTATCTTGTGATTGGAATACTCCGCAGTCTTGCTGCGGAGTCTCATGCCGCAAAACAAATTTAATTTTCCGCTTTGCTCTCGCCGAGCGAGAGGCTCGGCTTCATCCTTGAAATCAGGGTTTTGCGGAACCTTCTAGGCTGCGCATCCGCTCCGCCAAGAAGTTCCAGCCAAAACCCGTGCTTTTAGCTTCGCTAAACCCTTCCTGTTCGGTCGGGGCGCACCTTTGTTTATTTTTTTGTCTCATCTTTTTTCTTTTTTTCTATTTTGTCATGTTTTACTTCCGTCTTTGGCGTTATTATCATAAGAGGATTTGGATTAAGCCAGTAAAAGTCTTTCATTTCTACCTGGCCGGGCTTCATGATACTGAAATCCCATATTATAGGGTCTCTAATATCTTTTCCGTCTCCGTCATAAAAATGCAGAAGTATTCTTACATTCTTTACATCAACGTCGCCAGTATTTTCTATTCTTACCTGACCTCTCATCTCACCGCCCATACCCTGGTTCTGTGGATTATAATTTTGATAGTGCTGCTCTGTTGCAACAATTGGTTCCTTCTCTTCTTTCCCGCCGGTTGCAGTAGGCGAGGGCGCCGGTGTTGCATCCGGAGATGAGGTTTCAGAGGGTGACGGCGACGGAGTTGATGCAGGGATTATGGCAAAGGGCTGGTTTTCCTTCAAAGTCTGAATTTGTTTTGCACTCATGGGAAGTGCTATATCTGCTATTCCGTAGTCAGGGTCATAGCTGTAAACCCCGCCCATCCCTTCGATAAAACTCTTCATTCCCGCATAAAGAACACCCTTTTTTACAAAAGTTAAAGCCGTGAAATTTTTACCGTTATACACAAAGGTAAGGTCGCTGCCTTTTATAGGCTGGCAGTCACCGGGCTTCGCAACTTTGGTAAGTTCCACTGTATTTCCGGTCTGCTTCCAGTCGGTCTTCAAAGCCGGCAGAAGTTTTTCCAGCGGAGCATAAAGAACGCCTTTTTGCTCGAGTATCTCAGCCTTAAAGGGCTGGTTAAGAACGAAGACTTTAAGCTGGGCGTAAGCAACCGCTATCATCCCTGCCATAGCGGCAACAACCAGAACTGTCAGGAGAATTTTTTTCATTTTTTTTGCCCCCTTTAGATTTATAATAATGTATACGGGTCAACGTCAATAGTTATACCTGATTTTTCAGGCAGTTTCAATTCTGATATATTACTTCGCAAAATTCGAACAATTTCCTGCACTTTACGGGTTTTAATAATGATGTGCCATCTGAATTTTTTTCTTAACCTGGGAATGGGGCAGGGCGCAGGACCAAGCAGTTGAAAGCCTTCCGCTTTTTTGTCTTTAAGCTTTAAAGCAAATTCCTCAGCCATGGCTGGAGCGGATTCTTCTCTCTCCGACCAGAAAATAAGATTGACAAGATGAGAAAAAGGCGGGAAATTGAGTTCCTCCCTTGCCGATATTTCTGATTCATAGAAATTGTGATAATCATGAAGAGCCGCAGCTTTTATGCCGGGATGCTCGGGATTGAATGTCTGGATTATGACTTTGCCGGGGGCATTTCCCCTGCCCGACCTTCCGGCAACCTGCATTAAAAGCTGGAAAGCTCTTTCTGTTGCCCGGAAGTCCGGCATGTTAAGGGCAACGTCAGCCGTTATTACTCCAACCAGCGTAACGGCAGGAAAATCCAATCCCTTGGCAATCATCTGGGTTCCCAGCAGGATTCTTGCATCACCTCGAGAAAAGGCACCAAGTATTTTTGAATGAGAGCCCCGCTCAAGGGTTGTATCTTTATCCATTCTCAGGCAGGATTCACCGGGAAAAAGTTTTTTCAGCTCTTCTTCAACTTTCTGCGTGCCCATACTTTGATATTTGATTTTATAGCTTCCGCAGGATGGGCAGGACTCAGGCGCCGGAAGCTTATGATAACAATAATGACAGAGAATTGATTTTTCCGGCATATGGTAAGTCATTGAAATATCGCAGTGGGGGCATTTAATCACGTGGCCGCATTCCTGGCAGAGAAGATAACTTGAAAACCCCCTTCGGTTAAGAAAAAGAATTATTTGCTCTTTTCTATAAAGGACAGACTCCATCTCCTTTATAAGAGCATTGCTGAATATTCCTTGTTTTTCGGATTTACGCATATCAACAATTTCAACCTGCGGCAGGGACCAGCGCTCAACTCTTTCCGAGATAGTGCAGAGTTTGTATTTTCCGCTTTTTGCCCAGTAAAAACTTTCAAGGGAAGGAGTGGCGCTTCCCAGCAGCACCAGGGAATTATGATTTTTTGCCCTCAGAATGGCAATCTGTCTTGCATTATACCGTGGCGTATTTTCCTGCTTGTAGGAGGGCTCGTGTTCTTCATCAATTATAATCAGCCCGATGTTTGACATGGGCGCAAAAACAGCCGACCGGGTGCCGAGAACAACTTTTGCTTCGCCGCTTTTAATCCTCCACCACTGGGCTTTTCTCTCCGCCGGGGCAAGGGCGGAATGAAGCACGGCTATCTCGTTTTTAAATCTTCCCTGGAATCTTTCTATTGCCTGCGGGGTAAGAGCAATCTCCGGGACTAAAACGATGCTCGCCCTCCCGGCTTCAAGAGCGGATTGAATAGCTCTTAAGTAGACTTCTGTTTTCCCGCTGGCTGTTACGCCGTGTATAAGTATTGCGGAGGCTTTTTTTCTTAAAAGACCTTCGGTAATTGCTTTAAGGGCGGAAGATTGCCCGGATGTAAGCTTTTCCGGGCGCTGGTAGTAAGCCTTTGAATCTTTCTCCATTTTTCCTTTTCCCTTCCTTGAGCCTCTTACCGGTGATGGAATTATCGAGTTAACCGCGTCTATAAGAAAGCATCCATAATAATCACACATCCAGCGGGCAAGTTCCAAAAATTCTTTGTTGAGCAAAGGTTCTGGATATAGAAGTTTTGAAATTTCCTTTATCTTAAAAGGTTCGGATTCACCGGAGCTGTCAGGCGGATTGGAAGATAACTCCACAACAAAGCCGGCAATCTTTCTGCTTCCAAAAGGAACAAGAACAGAAGAACCCTGCATCACTCTGCCTTTGAGTTCTTCGGGGATTTTATACGTAAAAGTGCGATCCACCTGGATTTTAGGTAAATCTACAACCACTCCGGCATATTCGTTTTCCGCCACTTGATATTCCCTCTGGATTAGTCGCAATTGATTTCTAAATATTCCTGATTGTATTCTCTTCTGTTTTCCTTAAACCTTTTGCAGGCGGGCATGCTCCTTGTACATACAGCGGTCCATTACAACCTGCAGTCCAGCCGACTCCGCCTTGCGGGCAGCTTCTCCATTTATGACGCCTTCCTGCATCCAGACAACCTTTGCGCCGATTTTAATTGCTTCATCAATAACAGGCATTACCTCTTCCGGGCGTCTGAAGATATCCACGATTTCCACTGTTTCAGGGATAGAGGAAATATCTGGGTAAGCTTTTTCTCCCAGAACTTCTGATACTCCGGGGTTAACGGGAATTATTTTATACCCCTGCTCTTTTAGATACTTTGCTACCCCGTGGCTTGGTCTTTCGGGTTTTGGAGATAATCCCACCACGGCTATTTTTTTGTATTTTTTAAAAATTTCGGCAATATTTTCATTCATCTTTATCACCCCTGCTATCCTTTTACCCAGATAACGGAAGTTTTGAATCATCCTGAGTTGTTCATTTTAAAGTATAAATTTTTTGCCGGTTAAGATTTAATCTCACATTGATATTGTTATTAGTTTGCTGATAAGTTATAATTTTATCGAAAGCCGGAGTATATTTGAGGTGAACTGTTTGTGAAGATTGAAGGTCCCCAGTTTTTCAGGTATGACCAGCAGCATATTCAGGTTATCCGCCAGCAGGCTCCACAGTCTGTAAAGCCTAATATTTTCAGGGAAGTTGATGATTCCGTTGCTCTTGCCCTTCTTCTTACCGATGCAGTGGAACTTTCGCCCCAGGCAAAAGAAATTTTAAAACAGCTCCGCAAAAGAATGACCGACGGCGGAGGGGATTATCTCCAAAACCCGAAAGACCAAGCCACGGGGTAG
>JAMDEM010000106.1 GCA_023486985.1 Bacillota bacterium | reverse complement strand
ATGAGGGAGGACTTGCGTAGCAAGAGCACGGGTTTTTGGCTGGAATTTCTTGGCGAGCTGGAGGCAAGCCTAGAATATTCTGCAAAAACCCCGGGAACAATAATAAAAGTTGAGCGAAGTGAAAGATATGATAGGGTGAGGGGGCAAGAAGGAAACTTATGAAGAGTATATTTGCAAAAGTTTTCATTATAATAATTATCAATGTTTACATCCCTGCTGTCACTATCCATTATCTTGAGAAATACAACGAAGACAAAAACAAAATCATCATAACCTACATGCAGTGGGGGGACCCACAGGAAATTAAAATAGTTCAAAAGCTTATAGGAGATTTTGAAAAAGAAAATCCTGATATAAAGGTGCAGATAATTCATGCACAGGATTATTACAGGAAATTAAACACCATGCTTGCCGGCGGCACGCCGCCTGATGTCTTCTACGTTCATGCCCAGGACTTTTATAACTATGTGGAAAAAGGAGTTCTTCTTGATATTCAGCCCTTCATAGAACGTGACAGCAGGGATGTAAACATTGAAGATTTTTATCCCGAGCTTGTTGATGCTTTCAAATATAAAGATCATATTTACGGAATTCCCAAAGATTTTACCACTCTTGTTCTTTACTACAACAGGGATATGTTTGATGAGGAAAAGATTCCCTACCCGGATGCAAGCTGGGACTGGAAAAAGTTCCTGGAAGCGTCCATGAAACTTACAAAAGAAAAAGGCTCCAGGGGAATAAGACAGTACGGATTCCTGGGAAGCTTCGGCTTTGAAGCTTTCATTTATATGAACGGCGGAAAAATATTAAGTGATGACAAAAAGAAGTGCCTTCTGGATATGCCGGAAGCTGTTGAAGCAATCCAGTTCTTTGCTGATTTAAGAACAAAATATCATGTATCGCCGTCTTCGGTGGAATCAATGGATTCGCCCGTTGGATTAAACGTGGGCGGCTCCGCCATGGAACTGGCTGGAAGGTGGAGAGTGCCTGTATTCCGTGAAATTACAAAATTTAAATGGGATGTGGCACCCCTTCCTCATGGAAAGAAGAGAGCCACTTTAATCGTTGTTGTATCTTATGGAATCAGCAAAACATGCAAAAATCCCGAAGCGGCATGGAAGCTGGTGAAGTATCTTACAGGCGCTGAGGGGCAGAAGACGGTGGCAGAGCTGGGACTTGCCCTCCCTTCAAGGAAGTCTATTGCCGAGTCACCTGTTTTTCTGGAATCAAAGCCGCCTGACAATAATAAAGTTTATCTTTCTTCCATAAAATACGGATATTTTCTGCCGTACTGCAGCAAGTGGGCTCAGATAAGTACGGTTATGAATGCAAAACTTGACCTTGTCTGGTCGGGGGATATGACGGCAAAAGAAGCCTGCGCTATAATAACAAAGGAAGTTGACAAAATTCTGGCAGGTGAGGAATGAAACTCACGAGGACAGAAAAAAGGGAAGCTCTTACCGGCTATCTTTGCATAAGCCCATGGATTCTGGGCTTGATTATCTTTACCGCCGGTCCCATAATAGCTTCCATTATAATAAGCTTTACCAACTGGGATCTTGTGACCAGCGCCAGCTGGATAGGACTGGCTAATTATCAAAAGCTTCTGGGAAAAGACCCCATCTTCTGGAAGTCCCTTCAGGTAACCCTTTATTACACGGTTTTAAATGTTCCCCTTGCCCTTATTTTTTCTATTGCCATAGCCGTGCTGATGAATCAAAATGTGAGGGGCATTTTTCTTTTCCGCACTCTTTATTATCTCCCTGCGATTGTGCCGGCTGTGGCAACGGCTATTCTCTGGCGCTGGATATTTCATCATGAGTTCGGCATCCTTAATATATTGATAGGATTCCTGGGAATCCCGCCGCAAAAGTGGCTGGTTGACCCCCATCTTGTTATTCCTGCCTTTGTGATAATGAGTATCTGGGGGGTGGGGGGCGGAATGTTGATTTACCTCGCCGGCTTGCAGGGTATTCCTTCCCAGCTTTATGAGGCAGCGGAGATTGACGGGGCAACAAGCTGGAAGAAATTTACCAGTGTGACACTTCCCATGCTTTCGCCGGTTATCCTTTATAACCTTATCATGGGAATAATCGGTTCTTTCCAGGCAGGATTTACCACATCTTACATTATGACGTCAGGCGGTCCCAATAATGCCAGTATGTTTTATGTGCTTTATCTTTTTATCAATGCCTTTGAATATTTTAAGATGGGTCTTGCCTGCGCACAGGCATGGGTTCTTTTTATAATAATTCTTGTAATTACAATTATTGTTTTTAAAAAGTCGGAGAACTGGGTTTATTACGAAGGAGTGGGAAAGGGAAGATAATGAGCGAATGGCTTAAAAAGAAAAGCACTCAGCAGGCGGCGTCAAAGTCTTTTGTTTATCTGCTTTTGATTGGCGGTTCAATTCTTTTTCTTATTCCTTTTATATGGATGCTTTCAACCTCGTTTAAAACCTTGGAGGATGTCTGGGTGCTTCCTCCCCAGTGGATTCCAAAGCCTTTTATCTGGAAAAATTATTTTAAAGCTCTTACAGTTCTGCCTTTTTTCAAGTACACAATAAATACTGTAATAATAACTGTAAGCTGTATTATCGGCACACTTCTTTCCGCTTCCCTTGTGGCGTACGGTTTTGCAAGAATGAGATTTCCCGGAAAGGGACCCCTTTTCTTTATACTCATTGCCACAATGATGATTCCCGGGCAGGTGACCCTGATACCGACTTTTATCCTGTTTAAATATCTTGGCTGGATTGACACATTCCTTCCTTTGATAGTGCCAACATTTTTTGGCGGAAGCGCCTTTGCTGTTTTTATGCTGAGGCAGTTTTTCCTGACTATTCCGGTAGAGCTTGATGAAGCAGCCATACTTGACGGCTGTACGCCTTTTGAAATTTACTGGAGAATAATCCTGCCTCTTTCAAAACCGGCGCTCGGCTCTTTAGCGATTTTTGTCTTCATGGGAACATGGAATGATTTTCTCGGACCTTTAATTTATATAAACTCAATGGATAAAAGAACCATCGCACTTGGACTGCAGGCATTTATGGGACAGTATGCGGGGGAATGGAATCTTATGATGGCTGCAGCCGTCATATTCCTTTTGCCATGTCTTATCATCTTTTTCGTGGCGCAGAAGTTGTTCGTGCAGGGTATTGTGGTAAGCGGGGTGAAAGGATGAGAGTATTAATAGTTATGATGTAGCGCCTGTTCCCCGAACTGGCAATTAGTAGCACAGGCTTTTCCAGCTTATGGAGGTGTCATTGCGAGGCTGCCAAAGGCCGGGTACCCGCTCTGAAAGGGTGGGTGGGCAATCTCGATTTTCCTCTCCCCGAGGGGAGAGGGCAGGGTGAGGGGGCTGTATAAATTGTAGTGCCCGTTACCCGAACGGGCTTATGATGATTGGAAATTTTATAGTATAATTACATGGTAATGTATTTATAAGAATGGAGCGGAGTTCATGTCAGAAAACAATAATTACCCGGAGTTTGAAATTGAAGGAGTAAAATTCCCAAAGCTTATTATGGGCACTTCTCCATTCATGGGTGCGGACCAGTTCGGCTCAAGAGCCGAATCTTACAAAAGCCGCTTTTTTGATAACCCCGACAGCATTGCCGAGCTCCTGGCTTATTTTGTGGATAAGGGATGCAAAGGCGTTCATGTCTGTCTTATGGAAACTATAGTGAGGGGAGTAATAAAATCATATAAACTGCTGGGCTACCGTTATCCTGTTCTTGCGACCATAATGCCCGGCGAAATTCTGGAGCAGTTTATCTGGATGCATGAGATGGAAACAAAGGTTGCTTTTCTTCATGCAATGCTTTCCGATATGATTTCCAAGAAGCTGTTTCTTGAATTTATTGACAAAAGCAGGAAAGCCGGATATATTCCCGGCATATCCACTCATACAACGGGAATAACGATTCCGATTATTGACCGGTCGGGCCTTGATATCCAGGCTTACCTTGCCCCCATAAACAGGACCGGCAAGCATGTACATCCAAATTTAAGAGCGGCAACGGAGGCTTTGCGCAGGACAAAAAAAGTAACGCTGGCAATGAAGACGCTTGCAGCAGGGGAATTGAGACCTGATACGGCTTTTCCATTCGTCTGGCCTCTTGTTAATGGCGTGGTTGTGGGTTTGACTGAAAAAGAAGAGATTGACCATGCTTACCGGGTGATGGAAAAGATTGAAAACGCTCAAAAGATTTCCCAGCCGTAAAAGTAGGGATTCAATTATCCCTCTTTATTAAATGGGGGTTGGGGGGGATTTCCTGAGAGTAAAGCTACCCCCTCTTTGATAAAGAGGGGGTGAGGGGGAGTTAATTGTCCTCTCGCCTCTTGGAGGATAAGGGATGGTGAGGGGAAATAAAATGATTTGGCAATAATGCAGGTTATTATTCGGGGCGAAGCCCCGAATCAACAACAATCATCATCCCTCGCCCCTCTGGGGAGAGGGATGGGTGAGAGGCATTGGGAGCAAGAAATTTAGAAAGGACGGCACTTGCGTATGAAGAAAAATTTATTAGTCCCAGTCCTTATTTTTATTGTGATTTCTATAGCTGTGGTGAAACTTTCGACCGCACAGGATAAAACGGGAGAACCTTTATGGAAGATATATGTTAACGGTGTGGAAACAAAAATCGTGCCAATGATTTTAAACGGTAAAGTATATGTGCCTCTTCAGGATACAGCAGATGCCCTTAATATGTCAGTAAAACAGGATGAAACTTCTAAGACTCTTATTCTAATGGGAAGCTCTTCAGGTCCCCAGACAGTGGGAGTTGTATCGGGAGATGTGGGAGGCGGAATAATTCTTCCCGGCGGCAAAACTTTTCCTTTTGAAGGCGTTAAAGTAGCACTTACTGCCGTTGACAATAGTCCAGATGTTGACAGGAAACTGAAACTTCATTTCATTGACCCTGAAAATGATTATTTTAAAACTCATCCTATTCTTGCTTCAGGAGCTGTTGATAAAAACAATAAATTTGTTATTCCTGATGTGTCTCCCGGAACTTATGATATTGTGGTATTTAACAAGTTTTCTGATTTCTGGGGATTCTGGCGTATTATATGGAAGATTCAGGTGTGGGTTGATCCCGGAAAAGAGACAAAAGTAAGACTTGATTATCTTGATAAACTTGTCTTTGATTACCTCATGTCAAGGAAGTAGGGGTTTGATTTATCAAACCCGCCGACTCCTGCAAATTCTTTTATGGGCGTGTGTCCGTGATTTTAATAGTTCGAAAGTAGTTTTGTTATGAGATGCAGCGGATGTAATCAGGATTTCAGGGAAAGGCTTGCGCCTTTCGAGGACGGAAGAAGAATAGTTCATTTGTGCCCCATGTGCAAAGCCCAGTGGGAATGGAAAAGAACCGAGAAAGTGCCTCCCCCGCCTGAGAAGTTTTCAATTGTAAAATGGCTGAAAAAGATTTTTGGCTTGTAGGGGTTTGATTTATTACCCCCTCTTTGATAAAGAGGGGGGCGGGGGGGAGTTAAAAAATCAAGCCAGCTCTGAATTTGACAGCCTGTAGGGGCTTGATTTATCAAGCCCCTATTTTAACCTTCATCCTCTGGATTAAAGTTTCTTTTTTTACCGGCACAAAATACAGAGGAATTTTACTTATAGTGGAGAAGAAATTGATTTAAAGAATCCTTTTTAAAAGGCTGTGGGGGAAAAATGATTAACAATTTTTTTCTCTCGGAATACAAATTTAATCTTATCCCGGAATCCACTGTATTAATGCCCCGCTTTAATAAAGGAAATACCTTAAGAGGCGCCTTTGGTTTATTGTGACAACGTATGATCAGGTGGTCTGCGGTGTTCCATTTTTTATTACACTTATTTCGCCAAGAGTAAATTTCCCTCTGTTCAATCCTACCCCGCTTTAATAAAGGAAATACCTTAAGAGGCGCCTTTGGTTCATCTTTAAGAAGACTTGTGTGTATTACAGGCAGAACTTCAGACTGCATGGAATGTCCTGTAAAAGAAAAATGCGCCTACACCCTCATCTTTGCTCCTGTTGGAATAAGCTCTGCAAAACGCCTCCAGAATGTGCCCCGCGGATATGTTTTAAAACCTCCCCTGGAGGAAGAAACAGAGTATTCATCCGGCAAGCCTCTTTCCTTTAATATAGTTTTAGTTGGGGACAGAGTAAACTACCTGGCTTATGTGATAGTTGCCCTTAAGGAACTTGGCAGAAGCGGGATAGGATTGAACAGAGGGAAATTTACTCTTGGCGAAATAAGTGTAATAAAAAATGGAACAGCCGAAGCCATTTATGACCCTTCATTAAATACTGTGAAGAATGTTGATAAAAGGACCACAGGCATTGAACTACTGGAACAGACAAAGAAAATAAATCAAAGAAAAATTACCATTCAATTTTTAACCCCGGCGAGAATAAAATACAATCCCACTGGAGAAAAAGGAAAAAGCGCGGTTGTAAGAGTCCCGGAATTTCATCATATTATAAGAAGGCTGAGGGACAGGATTAACGCTCTTTCTATGGCTTATTGCAGCAGCCCTGTGGATATTGATTTTAAAGGCATTGCAGAAAGAGCAACGGCAGTTAAGACAAGAGATGTTAACCTTAAATGGCTTGATTTAAAGCGCAAAAGCAAAACCCAGCAGATTCAGCACGACCAGAGCGGCTTCATTGGAAGAATCACTTACGAAGGGGACCTTGATGAATTCTTGCCCCTGATTGTTCTGGGCGAACATGTGCATGTAGGCGAAGACGCCGTATTTGGGAACGGGTGGTATAGGGTGCAATGAGAGATGGGGATTTTTATTAATGGCTTGATTTATAACTATGAAAGTATAAGGAGATGACTTTAGACAGGAAGTGCAGACAAATAATATTTGGAAGTAGCTGGCAATAATGATGACTTTAAAAATAAATGTATAAGGAGAAGAGGAGCTAGGTTTACTTGACAGAATTAAAAATGAATCCTACGAAGTTTCAGTCTAAAGTGCAGAATGCGGTAAAAAATGGTGAGAGCATACTGTTGATTGCTCCTACAGGTATTGGAAAGACATTTGCTGTAACTGGAGATATTCAAGAAAAATTCTGCAAAACCATTTATGCTGTTCCATTGCAAGCGCTGGGGGGTGGCATAAAGCAAGCAGCCTCTGATCTTGTTCGTAATGGTATTCATATCAAACCAGTAATACACCATGGTGATGCCCATGAAAGTCTATTGTTTAGCGAAGAGTTTATTGTGACAACGTATGATCAGGTGGTCTGCGGTGTTCCATTTTTTATTACACTTATTTCGCCAAGAGTAAATTTCCCTCTGTTCAATCCTACCCCGCTTTAATAAAGGAAATACCTTAAGAGGGAAATTTACTCTTGGCGAAATA
>JAMDEM010000165.1 GCA_023486985.1 Bacillota bacterium | reverse complement strand
ATAACTTTGGCAATGTCAATTTCCTGCGGGCATCTTGTGGTGCAGGTTTTGCAGGAAGCGCAGAGCCATGTTGTCTTGCTGTTATATACGATATCTTTCTGCCCCAGTCTCACTGCGGCTATAACCTGGGCGGGTTTTAAATCCATGGCAAAGCTTACAGGGCAGCCGGCGCTGCACTTCAGGCACTGATAGCAAAGATTGACATTGCTTGCGCTAAGCCTGTTTACTTCAGCCTTGAAGCTGTAATCCATGTTTTTGCTTGAAATCTCAATTGCCATTTTTTTCTTCCTTCTTTTTTAAAATCATAGAGAAGGTTGGGTGAGTTATTTGATTCCTCTCCCCTTAAATTAAGAGAAGGTTGGGTGAGTTATTTGATTCCTCTCCCCTTAAATTAAGGGGAGGTTGGGAGGGGTTATTTTGCGATTGAAGACTCCGCAGTTTTTCTGCGGGGTGTCGTGCCGCAAAACAAGCTCGCTTATTTATTTTTGATTTCTTGCAACACCCTTTCACGCTTTTTCTCTTTTAGATTTGGATAGTTATGAATGAATTTCAAATTTTTAACTCCCCCTACCCCTCTTTACAAAAGAGGGGGGATAACTTACTCCACTTGCGCTCTCTTTAAAAAAGAGGGGAGATTATTTAACGACCTCTTCTCCTTTCAACTTTACCGGATTCGGTCCCATTGCTCTGACCTTTTCAGTCATCTCATTTGCCACTCGTGCAAACTCCGGTCCCATGGAGGATGACATATTAAACATCTCCACTCTCTCCGGTTCAATTCCAATTTCTTTAAGCAGGCTCTTTACGTAATTTACTCTCTTCTTTGTTCTGATATTGCCCCTCAGGTAATGGCAGTTTCCTTCCAGGCAACCTGCCACAAAAACGCCGTCAGCTCCGTCTTCAAAAGGCTTTAACAGATGAATCAATTCAACCTTGCCCGAGCAGGGCAGTTTTATTATTTTTACACTTGTGGGATACTCAAGCCTCATCGTGCCGGCAAGATCCGCCGCAGCAAAGGCACAGTAATGACAGCAATATGCAATTATTTCAGGTTCAAAATTATTGTTCATACTTTCTCCAGTAATAGATTGTCAACCATTGCCAGCACCTGTTCATCCGAATAATGCATAAGCTTAATTGCTTTTGCAGGGCATTCGCCCGCGCAGATTCCGCATCCCTGGCAGCTTACCGGCTCAATCGCGGCAACCGCTTTTCCATTCTCATCCTTTATAATAGAAGGAATGGAATACGGGCATGAGCGGACGCAGGTTAAACAGGCGGCGCATTTCTCACCGTTTACAACAGCTACGGCTCCTCCGGCTTTCAAGTGCTCCTTTGAAAGAATTGTAGCCGCTCTTGAAGCAACCGCAGATGCCTGCGCAATGGACTCCTCGATAAATTTAGGATACTGGGCAATGCCGCATAAAAATATTCCTTCAGAAGCAAAATCAACGGGCCTTAATTTAACATGAGCTTCCAGAAAGAATTTATCCGAAGTTAAAGGTATCTTTAAAAGGGACGCAACCGATTCGGCTGACGGGTGGGGAATAACTCCCGTGCTTAAAACAAGGAGGTCAGGCTCAAAAGTTATGGTAGAGCCGAGAACTTTTTCATTTACCTTCACGTTGAGTCTTCCGGAATCAAGGCTTACTTCCGGGAGGTCATTTTCTTCATATCTTATAAATATAACTCCCTTATCCCTTGCTTCGCGGTAAAGCTCTTCCCTGAAGCCGTAAGTGCGAATGTCCCGGTAAAGGACAAAAATTTTCGCATCAGGATTTATTGATTTTATTTTCAGTGCGTTCTTAACCGCCTGGGTGCAGCAGATTTTACTGCAGTAAGGTCTTTTACCATTCCTCTGTTCGGCGCACTGTAATATTACAATTTCTTTTGCTCTTGGAATTTCTCCGCCGTTCTTTGAAATTTTTTCTTCAAGGTCAAGCTGGGTTAAAATTCTTTTGTCTTTCCCGTAATAAAACTCTTCGCCTTTATATTCCATGCCTCCGGTGGCTGCAACTATAACACCGCACTCCAGGGACTCTTCAACTGCATTTTTATCTTTAATATTCACCAGGAAATTCCCGATAAAGCCAGAAAATGCAGTAACTTCAGAATTCAGGTGAAGAACAACCAAAGGATGGTTGGAAACCTTCTTAATAAGCTCTGAAAGGAACTTCTGGATATCTTCTCCCTTTTCGCCGTAAGCAAGATTTCTCGCATTTCCTCCGAGGGATTCTTCCTTCTCAACAAGATGGACCGGAAAACCCTGGTTTGCCATCTCAAGAGCAGAAGTCAAGCCGGAGATTCCGCCGCCGATTACCAACGCCACCCTGGTAAGGTCAACCTGAAGGGTTGTAAGGGGCGCCAGCCTTCTTGACCTTGCAACAGCCATTTTAATAAGCTTCCTGGCTTTTTCCGTTGCCTTTACCGGATCCTTTGCATGAACCCATGAGCAGTGCTCCCTTATATTTGCCATCTCAAAGAGATAGGGATTCAAGCCTGCTTCCATCAGAGCTTCCCTGAACAAAGGCTCGTGAGTCCGCGGGGTACATGAAGTTACCACAACCCTGTTAAGTTTTTCTTCGGCAATAATTCTTTTTATTTCGCTCAGGTTATCCTGGGAGCAGGTATATAAAGCATCAACGGCATAAGCGACATTTTCCTGTTTTTTTGCTTCCCCAACAAGATATTTTATGTCAAGAACGCCGCCGATATTCTTGCCGCAGTGGCAGATAAAAACGCCGACTCTGGGTTCTTCGCCGGTTACATCTCTCTGGGGCGGATATTCCTTTTTCCTTATAAGGGTATTACGGCGGCTTGCCAGAAGTGACATCGCCCTTGAAGCGGCACCGCTTGCCTGAGTGACGGAATCAGGAATATCTTTCGGTTCGGAATAAGGACCGCATACAAAAATTCCTTCAACTCCGCTGTCCAGGGGCTTTAATTTCTCCGTACGGCAGAAGCCGTATTCATCAACTTTCAGACCTAAAATTTCTTTCCATTTCTTCGTTGACTCCGGCGCGCATAGACCGCTTGATAAAACCACCATATCAAATTCTTCAGTTAAAAGCTCTCCCGCTTCATTTTGATACTGGAATTTCAAATTTCTTGTTTCCGGCTCTTCTTTTATGGAAGAAGGACGGCACCTCGTGTACTTTATGCCCATCTTCTTCGCTCTTTCAAAATAATCGTCAAAACCTTTGCCGTAGGCTCTCATATCAATAAAGAAAACATTGCATTCAAGGCCCGGCTCATGATCCTTTGCCACCATTGCTTCTTTCGTGGCATACATGCAGCAGACGGAAGAGCAGTATTTTCTTTCTTCTTCTCTTGAACCCACGCACTGGATAAAGGCAATCTTTCTGGGATGCCTGCTGTCGGAGGGTCTTAATACCTGTCCAAAAGTGGGCCCGCTTGCGCTTAATGTTCTTTCAAACTGAAGGCTCGAGACGACATTGGGGTACCTCCCCATGCCGTATTCTTCTTTTTTCGCACCGTCAAAAAGATCAAAGCCCGGCGAAAGAATTACAGCGCCGACATTTAAATCAATCAGGCTTTCCCTGCTCATATTGTGGTCAATTGCGTTTGCCTCGCACTTCTCAACACAAAGAAGACACTCGGCGCATTTGCAGGCGGAGATGTGGTAAGAGGCCTCGGCTAATACCGTATCTTTATCAAAAGGTTTTTCAAATTCACGAAAATCAATTTTTCTCTCTCCGGCAGGCAGAAGCAGCGGCTCGTTTCGTTTTGTTTTTTTCATTCCCCTTTTTATTTCGGGGCTTACCACTTCTTTTTCTTCCGGTTTTACAAATTTTTCTCCCCGCAGGAACCTGTCAATTGCCGCTGCGGCGCGTTTGCCGTCGGCAATGGCGGCAGTGGCTGACGCCGGGCCTCTTACCACATCTCCGCCTGCAAAAATTGAAGGAAAATTTGTCGCCTGTGTGTCGGGATCAACAATCAAAGTTCCACTGCGATGCTTCTCCAGCTTCAGCTCTTCAGGCAGGAATGAAAGATCAACCGCCTGGCCGATGGTGATAATTACGGTATCGGCGGAAACCTGAAACTCAGTTCCCTCTATTGGAACAGGCGGTCTCCAGCCTCTTTCATCAGGCTCGCCCAGTTTTACCTTTACCATTTCTATGCCGGAGACTTTTCCGTTTTTTTCAATTATTTTCTTTGGAAGGACAAGACCGTTTATCTCAATATCTTCTTCTTCCGCCCCTTCCGCTTCCCAGTCCCATGCAGGAAGGGCTTCCCTGGGCTCTATGCAGTAAATTTTCACTTCGGATTTACCCAGGCGCAAAGCCGTGCGGGCAGCATCCATGGCAACATTTCCGCCGCCGATAACGGCAACTTTCTTTCCAAGGTCTGCCTTCTCACCTCTGTTTACTTTTCTCAGGAAATCAAGACCCTGATAGACGCCGTTCATATTCTCACCGGGAAGATTGAGAGTCCTAGGCTTTTGAGAGCCGGCGGCTATGTAAACGGCGCTATATTCTTTTTGAAGATCACTGAAACTTTTATCCTTCCCTATGGTAACGCCGCTGTGAATCTTAATGCCGAGTTTTTCAATGTTTAACATTTCCCGGTCAAGAATATCAACGGGAATCCTGTAAGTCGGAACTGCAGCCCGTAACATTCCGCCGGGCTTTGGAGAAGAATCAAAAACATCAGCCCTGTATCCCATTATGCCCAGTTGATATGCGGCGGAGATACCCGATGGACCTGCGCCGATAACGGCTATCTTTTCTTTTTTAGTAAATTCGAAAGGTTTTATTTCAACCGGATTTTCATACTGATAATCTGAAACAAATCTTTCAATCATTCTTATGTTTAAAGGTTCATCAAGTTCGGTTCTGCCGCATTTTTCCTCGCACGGGTGAAAGCAGATGCGGCTTGTTATTGACGGGAACGGGTCATCTCTCTTTATAACTTTCAGGGCTTCTTCAAATCTTCCCTGCGCGGCTAAAGACACATAACCCTGAACGCTTTTCCCGATAAGACACGAAGATTTACAGTTAGAGATTCCTTTTTTGTCTATTGAAAATGTTCTGGGGACAGCCTGGGGATAATTCCGGTAAATTGCTTTGCGCTTTGAAAGGCCAAGGTCGAAGTTTGAGGGGATCTCGACAGGACAGACCTCGGTACATGCGCCGCAGCCGGTACATTTATCTTCTAAAATGTAGCGGTTTTTCTTCCTCACAGAGACAGTAAAATTTCCCGCTGAGCCGGAAATTTTTTCAATTTCAGCCTGGGTTATGATGTCAATATTAAGATGGGAGCCTGTGCCCACAAGGCGGGGTGCCATGGTGCACATGGCACAGTCATTGGTGGGGAAGGTTTTATCAAGCTGGGACATGACTCCGCCCAGGGCTGGAGACTTTTCCACGATGTAAACCCTGAAACCTGAATCTGCCATATCAAGGGCAGCCTGCATCCCTGCAATGCCGCCGCCTGCCACCATCACTGCTCCAACTTTTTCCTGTTTGTCTGTCATATATGCTGCACCTAGCCCCCTCACCCTATCCCTCTCCCCTCCGGGGAGAGGATTAAGGTGAGGGGTTCATTTTTTTAGTTAACCCCCGGCCGGGGCAACAGTCCTGCCTTCTCGGCAATTGCAGGAACCATACTCTCCCATTCAATTGCCATAATATGAACCCCGCTTATTCCTTCAATCTTCTTTACCCTTTCTATTGTCTCAACGCAGATTTTTATTCCCTCTTCCTTGGCATCAGCGGCTTTCTGCAGTCTTTCAATAACAGCATCAGGCATGCCGATTCCTGCGACTTCATTTTTCATGTAAGTAGCTGCTTTCGCCGATTTTAAGGGTACAACTCCGGCAAGAATGTAAGCTTTCTTGTGAAGGCCCCTGGCTCTGACCATTTCCATCCATTTTTCAAACTTATCAATATCAAACACTGCCTGGGTCTGAAAGAAATCAGCCCCGGCGTTTATCTTTTTTTCAAGTCTTACCGCCCTGAATTCAAAAGGATCGCCGAAGGGATTTTCCGCGGCGCCTATAAACATCCTAGGCTCAACTTTTATCTCATCTCCGCAGAAAAATTTCTTCTCATCACGCATCTTTTTAACCATGCCTATAAGCTGAACCGAATCCATATCATAAACATTTTTAGCCTGCGGATGATTGCCGAACTTCTGATGATCCCCGGAAAGACAAAGCATATTTTTTATCCCAAGCGCCGAAGCGCCGAGAATATCGCTCTGCATGGCAATTCGGTTCCTGTCCCGGCAGACCATCTGTAAAATCGGCTCAAGACCCAGGTTTATAATCAAAGAGCAGGCGGCACCTATAAACATCCTGACAATTGCCGTCTGGTTATCGGTTACATTTACCGCATCAACAACATCTTTAAGATAAGCGGCTTTTTTATTGATTACCGCTGTGTCGGCGCTTTTGGGAGGTCCGAGCTCTGCCGTAACAGCAAATTTTCCAGCCGAAAGAATCTTTTCAAGTCTGCTTTCACTCTTCAAAGTACGGCATCCTCCCTTACTATTTTTCTGGGTCCCCCGTCCCGGGCATAAGACCAGTCTTTGGGAGGCTGAATTTCTGCTAAGATTTCAAGTTTGCCGAGGTTTTTCATGCGGTCAAAGATAAGCTGCCAGGCGCAGTCAATGTTTTTTGGGTCAACTTCGCACTTTCCGTTTTCACTTCCGCCGCAGGGACCGTTAAGAAGACTTTTGGAACACCTGGCAATCGGGCAGATTCCGCCGGTGAGGCTAAGGATGCAGTTTCCACATCCGCCGCATTTCTCCGTCCAGATACCCTGCTGGACAGGTCCACCCATGAACTTTGTGTTAAGAGCCGGATAGACGGGAATCTTGGGATATCTTTCAGCCAGGTATTGAACGCCCACGCCGCAAGCCATGGAGAGGATCATTTCAACACCTTCAGCTCTCGGGTCGAGATCTTTGATGAATTCAGGCTCGCACTGGCGTTCAACTGTGTGTTTTCTTGCTTCCAGCTCTTTGCCGTTTTTCTTTCTCTCAATTAAAAGGAGAGACGAAAGGACTTCAACTTCTTTCTCTCCGCCTGCCATGCAGACTGTTACGCAGGCGCCGCATCCGGCAACAAGAATCTTGCCAAAAGGCGCAGTCATCTGCAGGAGTTCTTCCATGGGCTTCCGTTCAGCTACAATCATATACTGCCTCCCATGTGGTGACTTTTAGATAACTTTTTAAGATTTTAAATATATTATAGCATATAATATAAAAACTTCAAATCCTTAAAACTGTTAAAAAGGCGGGTTGTTTTAGATTAGAAAAAGCGGGCTGTTTGAGGTGCGTCCCGACCGATCAGGGAGGGTTTTGCACCGCAAAAAGCACGGGTTTTGTCTGGAACTTCTTAGCGAGCGAAGGAGAGCTTAGAAGATTCCACAAAACCCCGAGTCGTCCACGAGGGAGTACAAAGCGAGAACAGCCCGCTTTGTATTCCCTCAAACTCACTATAATACTTTGTTTTTTATTCCGCTTTTAGAAACCTTAAATTACACCACTTTTTCAATGCATCAAATTTTGTGCGACTAAAACAATCCCACAATTCTGCCTTCTGAATCTATGTCAATATGTGCGCCGGCCGGGTCAGAAGGAAGCCCGGGCATGG
>JAMDEM010000199.1 GCA_023486985.1 Bacillota bacterium | reverse complement strand
GACATATAGGCGGAAGGAGATGGCATATATTTCGCAGAAAAGTTAGCTACCAGGCTGGGCGCAAGGGTGAAAACCCACGAGAAATTCGGCACAGCCATAGTGATCCTTGAAAGCGGATTTAAAATAGATATCGCAAGTTCCAGAACCGAGTTCTATACCAGGCCCGCGGCTCTCCCTGAAGTGATGGAAAGCTCAATAAAACAGGACCTTTACCGCAGGGATTTTACAATAAATGCCATGGCGATAAAACTTAGTACCAAAGGCTTCGGGCAGTTACTGGACTTTTTTGGAGGGCAGCGTGATTTAAAGCAGGGAATTGTAAGGGTGCTTCACAGCCTCAGCTTCATCGAAGATCCCACGAGAATCTTCAGGGCGATAAGATTTGAGCAGAGATACAATTTCAAGATGGACCACCATACGGAGAGCCTTATTAAGGATGCTCTCAGCATGAGGGTTTTTGACCGGATGACCAATGAAAGGATAAGAGATGAGATAATTCTTATCCTGAGCGAAGCAAAGCCTTTGCCTGCCGTCATCAGGATGGACAAGCTGAAAATCCTTAAATTAATCCATCCTGAAATTCATTTAAACAATAAAATTCTGGAAATTTTGCAGGAAATAACAGGCGAGCTTGCGCAGTATGGCAGTTTGATGCAGGAAGAGAAGCTGGAAAAATGGATAATTTATTTTCTGGCTCTGGTAAGCCAGCTTAAGGTTGAGCAAATAAGGGAAATTGCGGAAAAATACCGCGTATCCTCAGTGCAAACAAAAAAGCTCACCTTTGACCGTGAAGTACTTACAGGGATAATCAGGAAACTGTCATTAAAGAATATTAAACAAAGCGATATTTACCGGGAGCTAAATCCCCTTTCCATGGAGGTTCTTCTTTATTTAATAGCAAGAACAAGCCTGCTGCCGGTAAAGCAAAGAGTGGCTTTATACCTGAATAAACTCAGGAAGATAAGACCTCTGGTGAGGGGAAAAGACCTGGAAGCATGGGGATATACTCAGGGACCGTTTTATAAAGAAGCTCTTGAAGCAGTCTGGGATGCACAGATTGACGGGATTATAAAAACTAAAGATGAAGCAAAGAAATATCTTGTGGAGAAGTTTAGTTCCAGTTAGTTTACGGAGGAAATAAAAGATTATGGGTTTAGTTTTAAAGCTTTTTGTAGCACTGCCGGGTATTCTCCTGGCTCTTACCATTCATGAGTTTTCTCATGCCTACAGCGCCTATCTGATGGGTGACCCCACGGCTAAGTATGAAGGCAGGCTCACCCTTAACCCTGTAAAGCATATTGATCCAATAGGAGGACTGCTGCTTCTTCTTACAACTCTTTTTGGAGGAGGGATGACCTTTGGGTGGGCAAAGCCTGTTCCAATTAATCCCTATAATTTCAGGAATGCCCAAGACGGCACCTTAATTACTTCTCTTGCCGGACCTGTGTCAAATTTGATTGCAGCCGCTTTGTGCGGGCTTTTGTTCAGGCTGGGAATAATACCTCTGCACCCTACTGAGGAAAATTTATTTATACAAATTTTATATTTATTTGTGTTTATATTTCTTCAGGTAAATATTGGATTGGCTATTTTTAACCTGATTCCGATTCCACCTCTTGACGGATCAAAGGTTTTATATGGTCTTCTTCCAACGGAGCTGGCATACAAATATTCCGTATTTGAACGAAAATATGCTTTTTTTCTTCCCCTCATTTTTGTTATTTTGATTGCCAGTAATATGCTGAATTTTATTTTATTTCCTTTTTATTCTTTCTTTTTCAAACTATTTACAGGTATTCCATTATTTTAATTCAGGAGGAAACTAATTTTGCCTAAAACCAGAATTTTAAGCGGCATGAGACCAACCGGGAAACTTCATCTCGGTCATCTTTTTGGAGCAATAGCCAACTGGGTTGAGCTTCAGAGAGATTATGAATGTTTCTACATGGTGGCAGACTGGCACGCCCTTACCACGGCTTTTATGGATACGGAAGATGTGAAGGAGAACATACGGCAGGTCTGCATGGATTATATTGCGGGGGGACTTGACCCTGAGAAATGCACTTTTTATGTCCAGTCTCATGTTCCGGAAATTGCCGAACTTTATCAGTTAATGGCTCCTCTTGTTCCTGTTTCATGGCTTGAAAGGACGCCTTCCTATAAAGACCAGATAGAACAACTGGGACAGGAGCTGGCTAATTTTGGTTTTCTGGGTTATCCTGTCTTAATGACCTGCGATATAATTGCATTTAAAGCTGAAGTTGTTCCCGTCGGTCAGGATCAGCTTCCGCATCTCGAACTATGCAGGGAAATTGTGAGGCGGTTCCATCATTATTACGGGCAGGTTTTTCCCGAGCCACACGCAAAGCTTACGCAGTTCCCGAATGTTCCCGGCATTGACGGAAGGAAAATGAGCAAGTCATACAACAACAGCATTTTGATTTCCGACGACTCCGCTGCCATCAAGAAAAAAGTAAAAATGATGATAACCGATCCCCAGAAAATTTATAAGGGAGACCCCGGCAATCCTGAGGTTTGCACGGTTTATTATTTCCAGAATATTTATAACCCTGATAAGGTTTCGGAAATTCACAAAGGCTGTACATCAGGCGAACTTGGATGTGTTGCAGACAAAAACAGTCTTGCAGAGGCAATGATAAAGGGTCTTGCGCCGGTACAGGAAAAACGAAAAGTTTATGAGGAAAACCCTCAATTAATTGATGATATTCTTGCAAGGGGCTGTGAGAAAGCAAGAAAAGCAGCCATGGAAACTTTAAAAGATGCCAAACGCGCAATGAAAATGCTGTAATACAAACACACATCAAGAACATTCTCGCCCTTTGAGGAAGCGTAGCGCCCGTTCCCCGAACGGGCAGGGGTACGGGTGGTAATTAAAGGTGATAAATTTTGCAGATTGCCAATAAATGCAGTTATCAGGTTAAGCTTGAACTTTTTGAAGGTCCCCTGGACCTTCTTCTTCACCTTGTGACTAAAGAAAAGCTGGATATTTGCGAGATTTCTCTTGCCCGGATATCAGACCAGTATATTGAATATCTCAAGTTGATGGAACAGCTCAATATTGAAATCGAAAGCTCATTTCTGGTTGTTTTTGCATCATTGATTGAAATAAAATCACGTCTTCTTCTGCCGCCTGCTCCTTCTGAAGAGCCTCAGCTTACCTTTGAAGAAGAATCTTCATCAGCCATTGATCTTGTTGAGAAGCTGAAGGAATACAAGAAATATAAAGATGCTGCTTTGAAGCTTCAGGTGATGGAGAAAGATGCAGTGCGGGCTTATCCCAGATGGTATAACGAAGAATTTGAAGATGATTCACATCATTTTCTTGATGTTTCACTTTTTGACCTGATGGATGCAATCCAGAATCTGATGCTTAGAAAATCCCTTGAAGAAGAGAAGCTTGAATTAAGAAGAACAGTTATTACCATTCCGCAGCGCATGAAAGAAATATGGGAACTACTTTTGCTTTCCCCGCGCACAAGTTTTCTCAAGCTTTTTACTTATATCCCGGCAAGAGAAGAAGTTATTGTTACCTTCCTTGCCCTTCTTGAACTCACGCGCCTGAAAAAAATAAGAATCGTTCAGGAAGCAAAAGGAGGAGAAATTTTTATAATTAAGAGGATGATAAAAGAAGTAAAAGAGGCAGCAGCAGGGGCTGTTTAAGATATTACAGGTCAGTAGGCATTAAGAAAACCAGTAAATTGTAACGGTGTGATTTACAGATGGAGAGGATAATATAATTTATGGAAATGGACAGCTTTGAATCAAAGAAAAAAGTAATTGAAGCCCTGCTTTTTATAGCTTCAAGGCCTCTCTCGGCAAAGGAACTATCTGAAGCCACGGACATTTCTCCTGATGAAATGAAAGAGATTCTGGCAGGACTTTCGTCAGATTATGAATCCGGCGGCATTCATATAAAGGAATGGGCAGGCGCCTGGCAGATGGTGACCAACCCGGAAGTGGCTGAATACATAGACCGCATGAATATTTATCCTGAAAGGTCAACTTTATCCCGGGCTTCCCTTGAAACTCTGGCAATAATTGCCTATCAGCAGCCGATAACGAGAAACAGGATTGAAGAGATAAGAGGAGTAAATGTTGATAAGATCATCACCCATCTTGCACAGAAGAAGCTGATAAAAGAAGTGGGAAGGGCGCCGGTTCTTGGAAGACCCATTCTTTACGGAACAACCAGGGAATTCCTGAGATATTTCGGATTAAACAGCCTTGAGGAACTGCCCCCACTTGAGATAGCAATTGCTGAAAAAGATGAAAAGGAAGAAGAAACCGCAAATGAAACAAATGCTGAAAACGAAACCAAACCAGCGGTCGAGGACAGCAAAGAGGCTTGATAGAATCCCGCCTTACCTTTTTGCCGAACTTGACAAAAAGAAAGCAAAATTTCTGGAACGGGGCGTAGATGTGGTAAGCCTTGCTATAGGCGACCCTGATAATCCCACTCCTGATTTTATAATCAATAAGTTTAAGGAAGCCCTGTCAAATCCCTCCACTCATCATTATCCTCCTTATGAGGGGACACTTGATTTCAAGCGTGCTGTTGGAGAATTTTATGAGAGGCGCTTCGGGGTTAAGCTTGACCCCGAAAAAGAAGTTCTTGCATTAATAGGCTCTAAAGAGGGCATTGCTCATTCCTTTCTTGCTTTTGTTAACGAGGGGGATATTGTTCTTGTGCCTGATCCCGGATATCCCGTATACAATGTCGGCGCAATAATGGCCGGGGCTGAGCCTTACCCAATGCCTCTTCATGAAAAAAACTGCTATCTTCCTTCATTTGAAAAAATTGATAAAAACATCATTTCAAAGGCAAAGCTTTTGTACCTTAATTATCCTTCCAATCCGACTACTGCAGTGGCAGGTCTTGAATTTCTTGAAGAAGCGGTAAGTTTTGCGAAAAAACATGACTTAATAATCTGCTATGACAACGCTTATTCGGAGATTACTTTTGACGGCTATATTGCCCCGAGCATTCTGCAGGTTAAGGACGCAAAGGATATAGCTATCGAGTTTAATTCACTTTCCAAGCCTTATAATATGACCGGATGGCGCCTTGGTTATGCGGTGGGAAATAAGGAAATGATTAAAGCCCTGGGCACGATTAAAAATAATGTGGATTCCGGTGTTTTTACTGCAATTCAAGTTGCCGGGATAGAAGCGCTAAAAAAAGGTGATAACGTAGTAAGCCGGATGAAGTCCATTTACATTCGAAGGCGCGACCGGCTTGTTAAAGTTTTAAATGAAATAGGATGGAAGCTGAAAGCTCCAAAAGCAACATTTTACGTATGGGCGCCTGTGCCAAAAGGATATGATTCAACCTCTTTTGCCTCTTATCTTCTTGAGGAATCGGGAATTCTGGTTGCCCCGGGAGTAGGTTACGGGAAATCAGGAGAAGGCTACTTTAGAATATCAATTACTGCTCCTGATGAGCGTATTGAAGAGGCAGTGAAACGACTTCACAAACTTGACCTGAGTTCAAAATTTGAGCAGGAAAAACACTAAAAAAATAGAAGATTTTCAATAAAATGGCTGTGTTGTAATGTAATTGCGAACCCTCACCTTTGCCAGTTAGGGGAACGGGTGCTGCTTCCTCTCACCACAGGGGTGAGGATACCCGGTAAGGCTCCTCTCTCCTGTAGAGGGATGGGAGGGGGGATATTACAGCCTAAATAGATGGAGGAAAAATATGAAAAAAATTCTGGTAGCAACAATTCTTGCGGTCTTTGCCCTGGGTCTATTTGGCGGGTGTGAAAAAAAGATTGAAGGAAATTTCTTACCCTTAGCGGTTGGAAATTCATGGGAATTCGTTTCTAACACAAATGATGCAAACGGGAACCCAATTTCTGCCAGAGTTAGAATATCGGGCAAGGTTAAGGTAGGCAATGACGACTGCTACGAGGCTGACACCTATTATAACGTAGGCGGTGCAGGACAGCTTTTAACAAAGGAATATTTTGCCGTCAGACCTGACGGTGTATACAGCTGCAAGAAAGATGACTTTGATGCCAAGAAAAACGCATTTTCGGAAAATCTGGCTATTCCTCCCCAGAAAGTGCTTCCATCCGAGCTTAAAATAGGCGAGAAGTGGAACTGGAAGGGAAAAATCGGAGACCTTGAACTTGAAGCCAATACCGAGGTTCAGGGGCAGGATAAAGTTACAGTTTTTGGCAAGGAATATGACTGTGTAATAGTATATACTGAAGCTACCACCAAAGGCAGTGATTATTTAACCAGCAAGAAGTGGTATGCTCCCGGCGTGGGATATGTAAAAGAAGAGGCCGTTATTGGAAAGCTGGTAATTATGGATATGAAGGACTTTAATGTGCAAAAATAAACAAGTTTGTTTTCTCACGTTATTTCATAGGCGTGCGCCTGTGATTTTAAAGGTTCGAAAATAAACATGGCTGAATTTAATCTGGTAACTCTCGGTTGCCCAAAAAATCTGGTTGACTCGGAAATAATGCTCTCGGCTCTGAAAAGGCATGGTTTTAAGGAAACTGCCCTCGAAGACGCCGAGGTTATTATTGTTAACACCTGTAGTTTTGTACAGGCGGCAAAGGAAGAATCCGTTGATACGATTCTTGAACTTTCTCAACTCAAAATAGGAAAATGCAAGGTTCTGGCGGTATCGGGCTGTCTTTCCCAGAGATACAGCGAAGCTTTAAAAAAGATTCTTCCGGAAGTTGATCTATGGATAAGCCTGAAAGATTCAGAAAACATCGGAGATATTCTAAAGAAATACCTTCATCCTGATACCCCCTCTTTGCTAAAGAGGGGGGAGGGGGAGTTAAAACATAACCCCTCCTATCCTCCCCTTAGTTTAAGTGGAGGGATAACAAATCCCTCGCCCCCACGGGAAGAGGGGAAGGGTGATGGAAACGGGGCAGCTTGCAGTCTTACGCCGGCTTTCTGGTCATACCTTAAAATTTCTGAAGGATGCAGCCACCAGTGCAGTTTTTGTGTGATTCCTTCCATAAGAGGAAGCTACAGAAGCAGGGAAATAGATTCCCTCGTTGAGGAAGCGGGAGAGAAGGCTGATTCAGGCGTAAAAGAAATAATCCTTATTGCACAGGACAGCACTGATTACGGAATTGACCTTTACGGGGAAAGATCCCTGGATAAGCTCTTAAAGAGACTTTCCAGAATTGACGGAATTAAATGGATACGGGTTATGTATGCAAATCCTTTCTCTATTACCGACCGGTTGCTGGATACGCTGGCATCTACGGATAAAGTATGCAAGTATATAGATCTGCCTCTTCAGCATTCTGAAGAAAAGATTCTTAAATTAATGAAAAGGGCTGGAAACAGGAAAAGCACTGTAGAGCTTATTGAGAAGATAAGAAAAAGAATTCCCGGTGTCTCATTAAGAAGTTCCTTTATTGTGGGATTCCCCGGTGAGAGTGAAAGAGATTTCCGGGCATTGAAAGATTTCCTGAAAGAAGTCGAACTGGACAGGGTTGGTGCCTTCACTTATTCAAAGGAAGAAGGAACCAGCGCCTCTTTGATGGAGGCTCAGGTTCACTGGAAGGTGCGCCAGAAGCGCTACCGGGAGCTCATGGAGCTTCAGCAGGAAATTACTTTTAAAAAAAATGAAAAGTTTGTGGGAAAAACAATAGATGTTTTAATTGAACAGGATTTAAGCCGTGAAATGAATGATGATGTAAAGTATACCGGACGGTCTTACCGGGATGCACCGGAAATAGACGGGAAAGTATTAATT
>JAMDEM010000005.1 GCA_023486985.1 Bacillota bacterium | reverse complement strand
TCCCACTACTTCTGATTTTGTCCTCATAATCTGTAAAGTCCATAGGTGGTGGTCTTTGCAGTAACCGTTTCCAATCATCATATTTATGTCCCTGCCCGCGCCTTCTGCCCCGAGAGCCGCAGCGGTAAAGGAAGTTGCCATGGTGAAGAAATAAACCGTGCCTCCCTCCCTGGTGGGAAGAATTGATGCCATCTCAGTGCCGGGAATATTTACGCAGTTGATTGTAATATCGGCAAGCTCTCCGCCGGTTGCAGCCGACACTTTATCCAGTACTTCCAGTGCGTTGACGGCGTTTCCCTTTATAATTGTATCAGCAAGCCCGGCTTTCTCTATTATTTCCCTTGATCTTTCAGAGTGAATAAAGGCTATCACCTGACCGGTAACTCCGGCTCTTAACTTTGCCTCATGGAGGCATAAAAGCCCTGATTTTCCGCCTGCTCCAAGGACCAGAACTTTATCGCCCGGCTTGACAAGCCTTGCAGTCTGGGCAGGAGCTCCTGCAACATCCAGAACTGCCAGAACCAGGGTGGGGGGAATATCATCCGGAACTTTTGCAAATACGCCGCTTTCAAAAAGCACTGCCTTTGCCTCAACCGTTACCTGATCTTTTTCCGGGCTTATTGACTTAATCCTGGTTATATTTAAAGGGGTAAGGCTCAATGAAACCATTGATGCTATCCTGTCGCCTTTCTTCACATCAACCCTGCCTCTTAAATCGCTTCCGATTTTTGCAACCCGGCCGATAAACATTCCTCCCGAGCCGGTGACAGGATTCTGCATTTTCCCCCGCTCCGCAACAATTTCAAGAATTTTTGAGGCTATCTTTTCATGGTCTCCCTTTGCTTCCTCTTCAAGCTGGGTAAAGCTTGCCGCATCTATATTGAGGGTTTCAACATCAACCAGAATCTCATTATCATAGATATCGGTGGAATTATTAATTTTTTTTGCCCTCTGGGGAAGACTACCCGGGGGATCAATTACCCTGTGACTTCCGTATCTGCAGCCTTTTGCCATTTTCTCATCCTTCCTATCCTGAAAAATTTCCAATAAGCAATCCCCCTTTACTAAAGGGGGTTGGGGGATTCATCAAATCCGCCGTTGTCGGGTGTCGGGTCGGGATAAACCCGGCCCCTACCCTAATTTTAACGATAAAAAGACCTTACCCCATTAGAGAAGCTGTGTTATAACCTTTTTGTCATTGCGAGCGACCAACGGGAGCGTGGCAATCTCGTTTTTTTAGATTGCTTCGTCGCTACGCTCCTCGCAATGACATTAAAGCACAGCCGCGTTAGAGAGCAAGGTCCCTCAAAGTCATTTATTGCCGGACTTAGTGCGAAAATTACTGCTTTTAAACTACCACCCTTTTGTTCCCTCGTTCCTTTTGTTTCGCCGTTTCAAGGTTTTTTTCCTGCAAGAATTTTCATTTTCTGAAGGCTTGAAAAAAGCAGGGAAAAAGGTTCACCGCAAAGAGATGTATTATTAAAATCAAGTTCCATAGCCATGGTAATATTCTTTCCCTGTAACTTTGAAATATATTTATCGTACGGCACTTCGCCGTAGTTAAGCGGAGAGTGATCCACGCCCATGCGCATGTCATGAAGATGAATATGGCGGACATTTTCAAGGAAACCAGGAGTCAGCTTGCTTTGGTAGCCAATTTTCTGGTTTGCCCGGTAGTGCCCCATATCCCAGCAAAATCCCATTTTTTCCCTGCCCACTGCCTTCCTTAACTTTACAAGCTCTGGAATACCGTCTCCAATCTTTACTTTTACAGGGTCATGAGGCAGGAGTTCAGCCACAAGATTTACTTTAAGTTTCCTTTTTTCAATAAAATCATAAGCCCATCGGAAAAAATTTACCGTTCTTTGAAAGAGCTCCTGCCGGCCGGTTCCCGTTTCAGCAGAAGCGCAGTGGATGTTAATAAGAGCCGGTGAGCCTTTCAATTCTGCAACTTTACCTGCATTGGGCAGAATTTTCTGGTAGTTTTGAAAGGTTTCGTTTTCCTCTGAAACCTGGAAATTTGAAATATCGTAGTTTCCCGCGTAGTTGCAATGAAAAGTTATATCAAGTCCTGTTTCAATTGCAATGATTATGCGGGGCTCTCTTCTTGCCCAGCCTTCTTCGTCAAGCCAGAATTCTAGAAAATCAACACCCTCCCTCTTTAATTCCATAAGGAGGGTGCCTGTGGCATCATGCCTGAGCCATATTCCTATCATCCCTATGCCTATTTTAAATTTACCTTTTTTTAACTGCGTCAAATCATGAATCCTGCCCTTCAAGGCTTTTGAGGCGCTCGTCAATTTTTTCCTTTAAGTCTTTCAAGTCCTGAAATCGTGCTTTTTCTTTCTCAACAATTGCAGGAGGAGCTTTGGTTATAAACATTTCGTCTTTAAGCTTGCTTCCCAGCGACTCAATATCCCTGTTTATCCTGACGGTTTCTTTCCTCAATCGTTCAAGCTCCTTTACAAGTTTCTCGCCTATAAGAGGAAGAAAGACTTCCGTATCTCCAACCCTGCAGGTAAGAGCGTGGCGCGGCTTATCCGCCGCCGATTCCTTTATCCAGAGAGGGTTGATCCTGGCAAGACTTTTTATTATGCTCTCAGCTTCTTTTAAAATTTTAACTGAAACCGTGTTTTCCGCAAAAATTTCTGCTTCTGTCTCAGCCTGGGGCTGGATGTTTATCTCACTCCTCAAATTTCGTATGCCTCTTATAACGTCTCTTATAAAGTTAACTTCATTCTCGGATTTTTCGTCAAACAGGCTTGCATCAGGCAGAGGCCAGCTTTCTACAATAAGATTTTTGTTTTTTCCGGGAAGGTTATGCCACAGCTCTTCTGTTATAAAAGGCATAAACGGATGAAGCAGTTTGTAGAAGTTTTCAAGGACAAACAGAAGGATTTTTCGGATTTTTTCCTTTTCCTTATTGTCCTCGCCGAAAAATACCGGCTTCACCATTTCTATATACCAGTCGCAGAAATCATCCCAGAAAAAGTCATAAAGAGCGGAAGTTGCCTTTGCAATATCATACTCCTCCAGAGATTTTGTGACTTTTTCAATGGTTTTAGTAATCCCGCTTAATATCCACCTGTCAATATTATTTAAAGTGTATTCTTTCCATGGTTTTGCAGCAGGGAGAGATTCCATATTCCTCATGACAAAGCGTGAGGCATTCCATATCTTATTGGCAAAATTTCTTGCCATCTCCATCTTTTCTTCGGAAAATTTTATATCCTGTCCCTGGGCAGTCATGAAGGCAAGGGCAAATCTTGTGGCATCAGTTCCGTATTTGTTAAAAAGCTCAAGAGGGTCAATTCCTGTGCCCTTGGATTTGCTCATCCGCCTTCCTTCCTTGTCAAGAATGGTGGCGTGAATGTAAACTTTTCTGAAGGGGACGTCCTTCATGAATTCAAGACCCATCATTATCATGCGTGCCACCCAGAGGAAAATAATATCCCTTGCCGTAACAAGGACTGAAGTTGGATAAAAATATTTTAAATCTTCCGTATCATCAGGCCAGCCCATGGTAGAGAATGGCCAGAGAGCCGAGCTGAACCAAGTATCCAGAACATCCGAATCCTGTATAAACTGGTGGCTTCCGCACTTCGGACATTTATCTGGATTTTCAACATATGCATCTTCAAAACTACAGTTGCCGCAATTCCATACCGGTATCCTGTGTCCCCACCAGAGCTGGCGTGATATGCACCAATCCCTGATGTTTTCCATCCAGTAAAGGTAAGTGCCGGTATATCTTTCAGGAATAAATCTTACTCTTTCATCTTTTACTGCCTTAATTGCAGGTTCTGCCAGACCCTTCATCTTAACAAACCACTGGTCGGAAAGATAAGGCTCTATTACAGTGTTACAGCGGTAGCAGTGCCCCACGGCATGGAGGTATTCTTCTTCCTTGATAAGAAAACCGCCCTTTCTTAAATCTTCAGTGAAGACTTTCCGGCATTTATCACGATCCATTCCGGCATATGGTCCTGCTTCTTCATTCATTTTGCCGCGGGAATCTAATACAGATATTGCTGGAAGATTATGCCTTCTGCCTATTTCAAAATCAACCGGATCATGAGCAGGCGTAATCTTTAATGCTCCTGTGCCGAAGTCTGTTTTAACTTCAGGGTCGGCAATTACCGGAACTTTTCTGCCGGCAAGAGGAACAGTAACTTCTTTTCCAATATATTTTTTATATCTGTTATCATCCGGATTTACTGCCACGGCAGTATCAGCAAGGATTGTTTCAGGCCGGGTTGTGGCAATAGTTATTCCGCCTCTTCCTTTTGCAAAAGGATATTTTACATAATAAAGCTTTCCCTCAATATCTTCATGCTCTACCTCAAGATCGGAAAGAGCCGTAAGGCACCTGGGACACCAGTTGATGATATATTTGCCCCTGTAAATCCAGCCTTTCCGGTAAAGCCTGATAAAGGCTTCCTTGACCGACTTTGAACACTGCTCATCAAGAGTGAATCTTTCACGGGACCAGTCGGCTGATGCACCCAGTCTTTTTAACTGCTGGACTATAGTTCTTCCGTATTCGTCACGCCACTTCCAGACTTTCCTGACAAATTCATCCCTGCCCAGGTCATGACGGGTCTTTTTTTCTTTCAGCAGCTCTTTCTCAACCACGGTCTGGGTTGCAATACCTGCATGGTCGGTGCCGGGTATCCAGAGGCTGGCAAAACCCTCCATTCTTTTCCACCTGATTAAAAGATCCTGAATGGTGTTATCAAGAGCATGCCCCATGTGAAGGGATCCTGTTATATTCGGCGGAGGAATGACGATGCAGAATGGCTTTCTTGAGGGATCAGGTTTAGCGGTAAAATTATTTGCCCTCATCCACTCGTCATACCATTTTGCTCTCCGAGATACGGGCTGGTACACTTTTGAAAGTTCTTTTGTTGTCATTTACCTAAATCCTTATTTAATCTTAATTCTAGTTTCTCAACTACTTCTTTTCCAAAGAGGGCAAGAAATGCGTTGAGAACTTTCGGGTCAAACTGTGTGCAGGAAGAATCCTTCATTTTAGCAAGAGCCTCTTCGGCAGCAAAAGCTTTACGGTAAGGCCTGTCTGATGTCATGGCATCAAAGGTATCCGCCACTGCTATTATCTGGGCACCCAGTGGAATCTGGTCGCCTTTAAGCCCGCGCGGATAACCTGTGCCGTCATATCTTTCATGGTGGCAGAGAACCATCTCAATTGTTTCGGGCGGCAGGGAACTCATGTTTCTAAGTATATTCGCACTGGTTTTAACATGTTCATTCATGTAAGCTCTTTCTTCCGTACTAAGCTGTCCGGGTTTTAACAAAATTCTGTCAGGTGTTCCAATCTTGCCCACGTCATGCAAAATAGCGGCTTTGGCAATGATTTCCTGATCTTCTGCAGGCATTCTAAACGACTCTGCAAGTTTTACTGCATAGGTTCTTACCCGGCCGATGTGGCCCGAAGTATAAGGGTCTTTTGCTTCCATTGCCTGTGCCAGGGCAGTTATTGCTTCGTAATAAGCTTTTTCCAGCTCGGCGATAAGGCTTATATTCTTTATTGAAATGGCGGCGTCAATTGCAAGAATATTAAGATAGTTCTCATGGTCCTGGTCGTAGGAATCGCCTACAAGGATATTGGCTACTCCAAGGACACCCATTGGTTGCTTATCCTGCGGATCAATCAGGGGCACGCATAAAATAGATCTTATTTTTTCGAGAGCGCCCGCGAATGAAGCAAAAAGGGGATTGTTGTCCTTCTCCGAGATACGGGTTGGTTTTCCTGTTTTTGCCACCAGCCCGAAGACACCTTCGCCCACCTTGCAATTAAAAATTTTTTTAGTTATCTCCGATATGCCCTGAGAATGGACAACAGCAAGCTCCTTCTCTTCACGAAGCATGAGGAGAAACCCCATGGCTGAATTCATTTCTTCTCTTGCTTTGTTGACAATCAACTCAAGCAGTTCCTCGAGGCGCCTGGTAGTGTTCATGAATCTTGCAAGCTGCATCAAAGTTGTAAGTTTTCTGGTTTTGTCAGCCAGGTCAATTTCCCGTTTTTCTCTTTGCAGAGCCTGTTCCCTTGATTTTTTTAAAGCATCATCAAGCATGACATCTTTTTGGTCATCAGTTATGAGATTGCCGCTTGCTATCTCCTGAACAATGGGGTAAGAGTAACTGAATAAAAATCCCATAATGAGTAAGGCTCCCATATTTAAAAAGGGATAACTCACCGTAAGGGATGCCGGTTTATTAATAAACGACACAACCCCGTAAACAATTGCTACCATGATAGTGCTTCCAATTCCCGTTATTCTGGCTCTTCCTATTGCGCCGGAAAAAATCAGTAGATAATAAAGGAAAGCAAACTCCGGTCGTTTGGAACCAAGCCAGAAAAAAATTAAAGTTACAAAAATAAGGTCTACAAACCAGCAGAAATAATGGAAGGGCTCTTCCGAAAGTTTGCCTACAAATAAAATCGGGATAAGGGCATAAAAAATAGCGGCAATTACAAGGATTTCAAGATTTTTTTGAACCGCCAGCGAGAGCTTGAGGTCTTTGGACATCCATGTGAGCATGACGATAAGAAAAACTATAATAAGCCCTCTCACAAGTATTATGAGTTTTTCCTGCGTAACTCTGGGATTCATTGAAGTCAGGAAGCTTCTTTCTTGATATCGTCCATGTATATCAAGTTAGGCTCTTCCTTCTTTGCGATTACTTCGGGTGTGACAATGCATTTTCTTACATTGCTCATTGAAGGAATCTCATACATTATGTTAAGCATTACTTCTTCAATAATGCTTCTTAAAGCACGGGCTCCTGTCTTTCTATTCTGAGCCTCTTTGGCGATTTCAGAGAGAGCTTCCTTGGTGAAGATAAGCTCCACTGAATCCATATTGAAGGTCTTTTGGTACTGCTTGACAAGGGCATTCTTGGGTTCAACCAGGATGCGCCTTAAGGCTTCCTCGTCAAGTGCGTTGAGGGCAACCACTATGGGAAGCCTTCCGACAAATTCAGGAATAAGCCCGAATTTCAACAGATCTTCCGGCATTACCTGGGAAAGAATTTTTCCTATTTTTTTGTTTCTTTTGCTTTCTATATTTGCCCTGAACCCCAGGGACTGCTCGTTAACCCTTTGTTCGACAATCTTTTCCAGCCCGTCAAAAGCTCCACCGCAGATAAAAAGAATATTTGTGGTGTCTATCTGAATAAACTCCTGGTGAGGGTGCTTTCGGCCGCCCTGAGGGGGAACATTGGCAAGGGTGCCTTCAAGAATTTTTAAAAGAGCCTGCTGGACTCCTTCTCCGGAAACGTCTCTGGTAATTGAAATATTTTCGCTTTTTTTTGCAATCTTGTCTATTTCGTCAATATAGACGATTCCCTTTTGAGCTCGTTTTACGTCATAGTCCGCAGCCTGAATGAGCTTGAGGAGAATATTCTCAACATCTTCGCCTACATAACCTGCCTCGGTAAGGGAAGTGGCATCGGCAAGAGCCAGAGGCACGTTCAGAATTTTTGCAAGTGTCTGGGCAAGGTAAGTTTTGCCGCACCCCGTGGGGCCCACAAGGAGAATGTTGCTTTTCTGAAGCTCCACATCATCAGTTCCCCTTGTATCAGCTGCATTTATTCTCTTGTAATGGTTATAGACTGCAACGGAAAGAATCTTTTTTGCCTTATCCTGTCCGATTACATATTGATTAAGGATTGAATTTATTTCCTTTGGCTTTGGAAGGTTCTTAAACTGAGTGATATCTTCAGTCTTATGAGAAAGCTCCTCTTCAATAATCTCGTTGCAGTCTATAACCATTA
>JAMDEM010000024.1 GCA_023486985.1 Bacillota bacterium | reverse complement strand
TGAAGGTTTGATATTCTTTAAAAGATATCAGAAAATGGCTTGTTAAATTTTAATTTTCTATGGTCTAGATATGGCGAAGTCCTTGCAGATATTCCGTGTTATGTGATTTTTAATTTTTTGTTTAGATTATCAATCATTATTTGATTAATGAAAGCAATTGGTCCAACAATACGAACTTTTTTTTGAACCGAGCCGATAGTTCTTATTTCCCAACATTGTTGTCCCAAATTTTCATCACGAATAAATTGAATCCCAATAACAGCATTTGCTTCTTTGTTTCCAGAGTCCTCCGCTTTTTTTATTATTGAATCGTAAGTGGATTTTGAAGAATTAGTGATGAGAGTTGGAAAGTTTAAAGGTCTTTCAGCTAAAATGTCTACAAGTGTCTTTGTAAAAGGTTTCCAAATATTCAAGTCTGAAAATTTTGAAGATGAAGTGATGTTGTATTCTTGTCCAACATTTATTAAATCTTCAAGTAATTTGTGAAGAGATAGACCTTCTATTATTGCGTCATTTATCCATTTTGAGTTTATCGGATCTTGGTTATGGCTTATTAAAGAGTCGGTGAGATATTCTAAGATTCTATACGCTGTCTTGGAACCAGAAATTTCAGTATGAAGTGTCCAATTGCAATAAAGATTAAGGAATTTGTATTTTTCTTGCAAATTATTTTCTTCAATGAGAAGTCTGCATTGTGCCATTATATAAGTAATGGACTCTTTAGACCACGTCGATTTCTGCAGCGTTTCTTGTATTTCTTTTGAGTATCTGTCTGTCTTCATTAAATATTTGTTTACCTTTACTAAATATCACACGGCTGCGGACATACGAAGTGCGAGGCGAAGCCGAGCATTTGGGCGTAGCCGCATGTCTGCTGTTATGTGCTGTTCCCCCTCTTATTGCAATTATATACTTTTTCAAGGTACTTTTTAAATTTATCCTTAAATTTTGGCTGATGTCCCGAACTCGGAAAAGGGAGAAACTCATTGTGAACAACATTATATCCTAAATCCTTCAGTTTAGGATAAAATATGTTAAAAACATTCTTTTTAATAAGAAAAATTGGTGTAGCTTTCGAGATTAATTTTTCTATTTCCTTAATTTTGCTTTCGCTCTCTGACTCAATTATTTTATTTCTCATTTTTTTAGTAAGATTGTTAATGGGGGTATCAGTCGCATCTATCATATAAAATCCTTTATTTTCAAACTTTTGAAGATAATTGTGTTTATCTCCCTCTCCCTTTTTATAATTGGCTTTAAAATCATGAAAAACGCAATCCATAATTGATTTAAACATAAAATCCCATTTCTCTTGGTTAGGATTGTAAAAAAATCTTACTTGATCATTTTCACAGCTAGGAGGTGACTCGGCTATAAGTAGATATTTTATTTTTTTTGGAAACTTAGGTCTGTATTTTTTTCTTAATTCTTTAATTAAACTCTTAAAACCACCTGAACATTTCTAGTTTATGTAGGAGTTCCATTGCTACTAAATCATTGAATATACTAACTCTGTGAGTTATCCAGACAACTGCTTTCATTGACAATTTCTATCACTTCTCACCCCCTTCCTTCTTGTTTTAATTTTTTACTCCTACGCACCAAAAATATTCCTTCCATAATCTACAATAAATTGCATTAGCAAGAAACCTCACAATGTTGACTCTGCATTTCTTTTCCAATATAATACAGGCAGAGAGAAAGATAAGTTTTATACCGTGGAGGAGATTATATGAAACGAGTAATAGTTGACAAAAAAATTGCGCATGGAGAGCCAGTCATTCAGGGAACACGAATACCTGTTGCCGTTGTAATCGGAGCACTTGCTGATGGAATGACATTTGAGCAGGTAATGAGAGAATACGACCTCACGCAGCCAGATATTAAAGCAGCTCTTAAATATGCTTTAGATTTAATAAAAGAAGAGGAAGATATTCCTCTAAGAAAGATTTCATAAAAATCTTATGAAGTTCCTTCTCAACGGCGGCGTTCCCAGATCAATTCAAGATTTCCTTTTGGCAGAAGGTTTTGATGCCCTGCGAATCAGCCAGGTGGGCCTGTCGTCAGCCATAGATTCAAAGGTATTTGCCTTTGCCCAAAATGAAGGACGAATAATTATTACCCGTGACAAAGGCTTTGGTGATATCACATCTTATCCGCCTGGCACACATGAGGGCATTATTGTAATCAGAGACCCCAATCTTGGCGCTGGCAGGATTACTGACATATTCAAGGGAGCATGGGCCGCCGTTCCACATAAAGACTTTGCAGGTTCAATAGCTGTTATTACTGCCCGAGGTGTGCGTCTTAGAAAAACATAGTAATATATGCTTGCATCCCCGCTTTTGCAATGTAAAAGCAGTCTGCATTATTTAGCTTTTCAACCTGTTTACCCTATTCTTGAAGCCACATTGCAATTGACAAGATTAGCAATTTTATATTATAGTTTATTTCATAAACCCTAAATAGGCATAAGGAGACACGGCAATGATTGGAATAACAAAACTTTTATGCGGAGCAGTAACGGCATCTGATCCTTTAAGATATGGACGAGACTCTTCAAAAATGCCGGCAGAACTCCTCCGTTATTCAAAGGACAAAAAACCGATTGTAGTCTGGAATATGACCAGAAAGTGCAATCTTCACTGCATCCATTGTTATATCGAGGCAAAAGACAATCCTGACCCGGAAGAGATTTCAACCCAGGAAGCCAGGATATTCATAGACGACCTGGCGGAATTCGGCGCACCTGTTCTTCTCTTCTCCGGAGGCGAGCCTCTTATCAGGGAGGATCTTTTTGAACTCGGCAAATATGCTGCAGATAAGGGAATCAGAACCGTTATATCCACCAACGGCACCTTAATCACGAAAGACGCTGCCCGTAGAATAAAAGAAGCAGGGTTCTCCTACGTTGGAGTGAGCATTGACGGCATAGGCGATACCAATGACAAATTCAGGGGCAAAAAAGGCGCCTTTCAGGAAGCCATCGAGGGAATAAAGAACTGCCGGAAAGCCGATGTAAAAGTAGGTTTGAGGTTCACCATCAACAAGCACAACTTCAAGGACCTGGAAGATACAATGAATCTCATGCCTTCGGAAGATATACCAAGATGCTGCATATATCATCTTGTTTATGCCGGCAGGGGCAGTAAGATGAAAGAACAGGATCTTACCCATGAAGAAACAAGAAATTCAGTTGACTTAATCTTCAGAAAGGCAAAAGAATTTTACAAAAAGGGGCTGCCTTACGAAATCCTGACGGTTGATAATCACACCGACGGCGTCTATCTTTACCAGACCATTCTTAAGGAAGAGCCCGAAAGAGCCCGTGAAGTACATCAGCTTCTTGAATGGAACGGCGGAAACAGTTCAGGCATTGGAATAGCCTGTGTAGGCAATCAGGGAAGTGTCTATGCCGACCAGTTCTGGCGCCATCATTCTTTCGGCAATATCAGGAAGAGAAAATTTTCCGAAATATGGATGGATACGTCAGATCCTTTAATGGCTGGCTTAAAAGACAGGAAAAAACTCCTGAAGGGCAGATGCGGCGCCTGCAAGTTCCTTAACCTCTGCAACGGAAATTTCAGGGTAAGGGCTGAAGCCATATATGATGATGTCTGGGCTCCCGACCCTGCCTGCTATTTAAGTGATAAAGAAATTGGAATTGAAGAAGAGGTGGAAAATGCAGTTTCCCTTTTTACGGCTGAGACGCCTGAGAAGAAATGAAAATATAAGAAAAATGGTGCGGGAGACTGAGCTTTCGCCCGCGGATTTTGTATACCCTCTTTTTGTTGTTCACGGCAGTAATGTCCGCGAAGAAATATCCTCCATGCCCGGTGTTTTTCATCTTTCAGTTGACATGCTGATAAAGGAAGCAGAATCTGCTTTAAAGCTTGGCATACCTTCCATTCTCCTCTTCGGGCTTCCCGGAAAAAAAGACGAAATTGGAAGCGAAGCTTATTCAGCCGAAGGAGCTGTTCAGAAAGCCGTAAAAGCTGTTAAAAAAGCCCTGCCTGAAATAATTGTAATAACTGATGTCTGCATGTGCGAATACACAAGCCATGGCCATTGCGGAGTGGTAAAAGACGGAGAACTTTTAAATGACCCTACTCTTGAGCTTCTGGCAAAAACCGCTCTTTCCCATGCGGAAGCCGGAGCAGATATTGTAGCGCCTTCCGATATGATGGACGGAAGGGTAAAAGCAATCAGGGAAATCCTGGACAATAATGGATTCGAAGATATCCCCATAATGTCTTATGCGGCAAAATATTCAAGTGCTTTTTACGGTCCCTTCAGGGAAGCTGCCGACTCCACCCCTCAATTTGGCGACAGAAAATCCTACCAGATGGACCCGCCGAATTTAAGAGAAGCTCTCAGGGAAATTTCCCTTGACATACAGGAAGGCGCAGATATTGTTATGGTAAAACCCGCCCTTGCCTATCTTGATGTTATCCGGGAGGCAAGGCGAAACTTTAATCATCCTCTTGCCGCCTATAATGTGAGCGGAGAATACTCTATGGTAAAAGCCGCAGCAGAAAAAGGATGGATTGATGAAAAACGTGTGGTAACGGAGATTCTAACCGGCATCAAAAGAGCAGGAGCAGATATCGTAATAACCTACCATGCCGTAGATGCGGCAAAGTGGCTGATTTCTAAGTAAAAATATAAATTATCCTTTACTTTCATGCCATTTTCCGTTATAAATATATATAACATATTATGAAGACTATCAAAAAAGATTTCCTTTTAACTATAATTATTGCCTGCACATTAGCAGGCATAACTCTCATTATAGCCAGTCCTGATAAGCTGAAGCTTTATTCAGGACTTATTCACATAATTTCTAACTTTACTTCTTTATTCCTATTTCTGATTCTCTTTATGGGAATCAAAGAAAAATTCAACAAAAAGCTTATTTACATAGCAGGTTTTTTCCTTTTTAACTTTACAGCTCATCTTTTAGCTCTTATCCTGCAGATATTTTTTCAGGTAGAACATAGCTTTTCCATCATTTCTATTATCTTTGAAGAACTTGCTTATTTGTTACTGACTATTGGAGTTTTCCAGCTTTCTTCTATCCCTGAGGAAAAGACTCTTATTCCTGCATCTTATCGAATAATATATCCAATACTTCTTGTCTTTCTTCTAAGTCCAATTTTTTATGCAGTCTTAACCTCCCAGATTGAACCAATAAAAAAGATAATCCATTTTAGCTGGCTACTCTGGGACTGCATAATTTTATATGCACTATGCAGAATAAATCTCACCTCAGAAAAAAGAGAACCATTTGGAAAAATCTGGACGCTTGTCATTCTTGCCATCCTTGCTGATCTTATAGGAAATATTTATCTTAACTATCATCCTTCAGCTTACTCTGAAATAAATCAACTTATTTCCAAAGGACTCATGCAATCCGTAGAAATATTCAATGATATTATAGCAGCGGCAATCCCCATAATTCTTCTCAGGTACTATCTTACTTCGGCGATGGACAAATTTAAGATAAGTTTTGCGACAATACTCACTACGACTTACTTATTTTTCAGTCTCATCCTTCTGTTTATTTATGGATTTATAAACGGCTGGACTGAAAATTACTTTGCCGGCAAATATTATAAAATTTTTCCCTGGAGCAGCTACTTTAGCCCGGAGGATATAGTAAAGGTGGGTCTAATAGAAATATCCATCCTTATCGGCTCATTTCTGCTTGCGTTTGTCATGGGAACTTTAATGGCAAAAGTGCATTCTGCCCCGTTAAGAAAATTCTCAAAAGTTATAGAGGACACGGCAAATACCGAGCCTCTCTCTTACAACCCCCAGCCATTGATTCTTGAGGAGTTAGATTCCATATCGCAGGATATAAATATACTGGTTGATAAAATAAAAGAGCGGGAAAAAGAGCTTTATGAGCGCCACCGGGAGCTTGCAACTCTCCAATCTGTATCTGCTGCCATCAGCCGGTCGTTTAACGTAAATGACGTCCTTTCTGAAGCCCTGGATAATATTCTTACCTGGTCTCATGCCTCTTCAGGCACTATTTATACAATCAACGGGGAAAATCTTAAACCGGCTGCCGCCAGAGGAATTGATACCTCTAACTACCCTCTTCTCAGGGAAGCCGATAAGAATCAGGATATTATAAAGAAAATGGTCAGCGAGGGCGAAGCGTTTTTCTATGATAATTTTGAGATTCAACATTCAAAAAAAGTAGCGTCAGCCTGGATACCGTTGAGGTGCAAAGAAAATATAGTTGGAATTTTTACCCTTTACCGTGACTCTGCAAAAGCCTTTACACCACAGGAAAAAGAACTCCTTATAACCATGGGCAGCCAGATGGGAGTTGCAATTGAAAATGCCCGCCTCTTTGCCTTCCAGCTTGATGAAGAAAAACGAAGACAGACAATTTACAAAAATGTTATTCTGGCGGTTACAAACGGAAAGCTTATTCTCACCGAAACAGAAGATATTAAAAATATTTATTCCAAAGCCGGATTCCTTAAAGAATTTAACATTGCCAGCCCTGAGGATATACCGGCGGCAAGGGCTTCAGTAGAAGCATCGTCAGGGAAAACTGGAATGGATGAAAACAAAAAAATAGATCTTGTTATCTGTGTTTCGGAAGCCGTCACCAATATGATAAAACATGCAGGCGGCGGAAAGATGAAAATTTATCGCGCCAAGGCTGGAATTCTTATACTCCTTGAAGATAAAGGTCCGGGCATTGACTTTTCAAGCCTGCCTGAAGCGCTTCTTGACAAAGGAATGTCAGGAAAAATTTCTCTTGGTGTTGGATTTACCATTATGCTTAATCTTCTCGATAAATTATATATGAATACATGCCCGGAAGGCACAACGTTGCTTATGGAGATGTCTCTTTCCCCATTCAGCCACAAAGATCTCTGGGACAGAAGGTGAAAAATGGATAACAATAATCAGCCCGTACTCATATCATGGAACACAACAAAAGCCTGCAATCTTGCCTGCATCCACTGTTACAGGGATGCCGGATCAAAAGAAGAGGATGAATTATCCACAGGAGAAGGGAAAAAGCTTCTTGACGATATTGCAAAATCAGGCTTTAAAATAATGATTCTAAGCGGCGGAGAGCCCCTGATGCGCCATGATATTTACGAACTCATAAATCATGCGTCAAAACTCGGGCTTAGAACCGTTCTGGGAACAAACGGCACTTTAATTACTGAAGAGACAGCTTTAAAGCTGAAACAAGCCGGTGCATCAAGAGTTGGAATAAGCCTTGACAGCGCAAGCGAGGAATCACACGACGAGTTCAGACAGCAAAAGGGCTCTTTCAGGCAGGCAATTGAAGGAATGAAAAACTGCAAGAAAGCCGGGCTTCCTTTCCAAATTCACACCACCGTAAGAGACAGAAACGCTCATGAAATAGAAAAAATAACAGATATTGCCGTAGAACTGGGCTCAGCCGCCCACCATATTTTTTTCCTTGTGCCCACGGGAAGGGCAAAAGACATTGCGGATGAACAGCTTAAAGCAGTTGAATATGAAAAACTTCTCCACCGCATTGTAAAGAAGCAAACCGAGACTTCCATCGAACTAAAGCCTACCTGCGCTCCTACTTTTATGAGAATAGCAAAGCAGAAAAAAGTTGACATGAGGTTTACAAGAGGCTGCCTTACCGGGAGGTCATACTGCGTGATTCTTCCAAACGGCGACGTTCATCCATGCCCATACCTTCCTGTTAAAGTGGGCAATGTAAGAGAAAAAAGTTTTGACCTTATCTGGAAGGAAGCTGAAATGTTCTGCCAGTTCCGGGAAGAATCCCCGGGAGGAAAATGCGGCT
>JAMDEM010000034.1 GCA_023486985.1 Bacillota bacterium | reverse complement strand
ACAAATGTTTTATTTTTTATTTTATTATCAGTTAAATCTTTAATTATCATTAAAGAATTTTTTGCCGGTACATAAGATGGGTCAACATTCAAAGCCTTTTTGAATTCAGCTTTTGCCGCCTCAAATTTGCCGACAGTCCCATACTCCACGCCTTTATCATAATATTTTTCTGCTTTTTGAATATTTCTTTTCTTTGAAGTTTTCATTTCTGTATACCTCTTTTGCAATAAGAGAACTATTGTTTTCTATTATTTTGACTTTTTGTAGACTTAATTTATATTCTTCAAAGCACCTTCCATGGAAGACCTTGCGGCTACTGTAGCTTCATTTTTAAGTGCGTTTAAAAGAGATTCTTTAATTAGACTTTGGTTTCTTTTATTTATTAAAGAGGCAAAAGTGTTAGCTACAGCACATCGAACTCTGTAATTACGACTTTTAAGCAAATGAATCAGCCCTAAAAGTCTTTCTTTCTGGCCAAGACGATACAAGCCGTCAAGTAACCCCACCTTTGCATGACTACTATGCTCAATCTTTAATCTTTTCTCTAAATATCCAGCACATGTTTTATCTCCGATCTCTCCTATTACAGTTCCCACATACATCCTCACAATCCCATTCTTATCTTTAAGATGCTTTAACAAATGTTTTAATGCCCTTTTTTTTCCTAATCGTGCAATGCACTCAATTGCATCTATTTTCACAACATAATTTTTATCATCTAAAAGAGGCAGTACTTTTGAAAAGTATTTTTTACTGCCAATTTTCATTAAAGAATTAAGAGCTTCACTTCTCACAAATGAAGATTTATCGTTAAGTAATCGTACCAATATGCCTGGAGCTTCCGTAATATTTTTTCTCCGACCTAAAAAATTTGCAAGTCTTTCTCTTACTAAATATTTTTTACTATTTAATTTTTCTTCAAACTTTGCATTCATATTTCCCACCATAACCACCGCAAGTATGCAATCTACTAAAGTTCTATTTTTCATATTCGGCAGCAGACAAATCCCTTACTTTTTTCGATAAGGCTCAAGGGATTTCAAAAACTTCTTATCCGGTTTTGCTCCCAGTTTTATGGCCCTATCACATTGTTTTACAGCTAAACTGTATTTCTTTTTCGAAAAATAAACTTCTGCCAAATTTTCATATGCATCAGCATAATTCGGGTCAAGCCCTATTGCCTTCTTGTATTCAACTATGGCTTTATCTAACACTCCTTTTTCTTTATAAGCCAATCCAAGATTATAATGAGCTCTTGCATAATTTGGATCAACCTTAATTGCTTTTTTGAACTCTGCTATTTCGTTATACTTCAAACCCTTTTCACAATAAACTATGCCGAGATTACAATGTGCGTCTGCATCTTTTGGATTAATCTTAATTGCTTTTTTGTATGCAGCTATTGCTTCATCCAGCATATTTCTTTCATCATAAGCCAGCCCAAGATTATTGTGAGAATCTGCATCTTTTGGATCAATCTTGATTGCTTTTTTGTACAGAAATATAGCTTTATCCAGTATTTTTTTATCGTAATAAATGTTCCCAAGATTATTATAGGCACTTGCATGTTTTGAATTGATTTTAATGGCTTTTTTATATTCTGCCGCAGCTTTGTTAAGCATCCCCATATCGGCATAGATAATTCCAAGATTATTATGTGCCTCAGGCATCTTGGAATTAATCTTAATTGCCCTTTTATATTCAGCCATAGCTTTATCTGACATTCCTTTATCAACGTATGCCAAACCAAGATTGAAATGCGCCCCGGCATCATTGGGATTGTTTTCAACTGCTTTCCTTAGTCTTTTAATTTCGTTATTCATGCTTTCTTTATTTTTCATAATGCTTTCCTTGAAGAATAATTTTGCTGACAATTCTTTCTATAACAGACTCCCGCTTCCTTCAGAGTAATGCAAAATAAACTACCCCACAGCAATACTGCTGGGTATTCCGATTGCAAAATAAAATCATAAAATAATCAATATACTACAAAAAGGGATTTTAAAAGATTAAAAGAATTTTATCACAAAATTAAAGAAGGCTGTTTAAAGATGGAAGACAGAGAAGTAGCAGTTTTACTCGATGGTCTTCGTTCTGACTTCAGGGCATTCAGAGAGGGTTTAGATAATGTATGGCATGCTGTTAATGAACTTAAAGATGAAGTGAGGGACGGGAACAAATTTCTTCAGGCAATCTTAAGTGAACATGAAGACAGACTTCACAATCATGAAAACAGACTAACTACCATTGAAAAGAAAATAGCTTAAATCAAAAATTGTACAAATAAAAGGTGGAGCATGAAAGTAAAAGACATAATGAATAAAAATATGGTCTCCGTGAAGCCTACTGACACTGTAAGAGAAGTTTTCAAGACAATGCTAAAGCACAACACTTCAGGACTTCCGGTCATAGATGGACATGGCAATCTGGTCGGTTTTATACCTGAAAGCAGTCTGCTGGTTAGAGGTAAAAGTTTTGGAGCCATAAAAGAACATGAAAAACATTCGGTTCACTTTGATTATCATGAGTTTGTCAACCAGGAAAGAAGGCTTCATGGCGCTACTGCCGCCGACATAATGAACAAAGAAGTAATAACAGTTGATGAAAATGACGACATTCTCGAAGTTGTTGATATAATGCTGAGCAAAAAAGTCAGCCGTATGCCGGTGATGAGGCACAAAAATGTTGTGGGCTTTATAACAAGAGCTGATGTGATAAAAGCAATCATGGACATGGAAGAAGATATGGAGATTTCCGGAGAAGAGGAAGAAGTTACCGATGACATCATAAACCACAGGGTTATCGAAGCATTAAGGAAAAATCTTGGAGTGGCTTTATTAAATGTCAGGGTTAAAACCACCAATGGAGTTGTTCATCTTCATGGACAGGTGCCAGCCGCTCACGACACGAAGGCTGCCGGAGAAATTGCAGCTTCAGTTCATGGCGTAAAAAGTGTGGATAATGAATTGATAATTGAAAGACTGCTTGATTAACTCCCCCTAGCCCCCTCTTTAACAAAGAGGGGGAGAATTCTTTATCCTCCCATTAACAAAGAGGGGGAATAATTCTTTATCCTCCCATTAACAAAGAGGAGGAGAATTCTTTATCCTCCCATTAACAAAGAGGGGGAATAATTCTTTATCCCTCCCCTTAGGTTAAGGGGAGGTTAGGTGGGGTTATTAACCTGTCCCGTAAATTTCGAATCTTCTATTAATATAATTTATATTCCTGATAAGCATCATGTATAGGATGCCGCAGATTAATCCGCCGGAAAGAGAGAGAATCCAGAGCCACGGAAGATAATAAACAATTCCGCCGGTTCTTGCAAAAACCAGATAAACCAGCGCAACCTGCGTTAAATTGTGCGCCAGCGCTCCTATAATACTCACTCCTACGGGACCTAATTGATTAAATCTTCCAAGCAGCACCGCCATTACAATAGTGCTGACAATACCGCCGGAAAGCCCCATAAAAAATGATGCGCTTAAAAACTGCCCTCCCAGCATGCTTCCAAGGATACAACGAGCAATTGTTATGCCCAATGAAATCCTGAAACCAAACAAAGACAAAGTAATTAACGTTACTATATTTGCAATGCCTATTCTCCAGGGAAGTCCTGTGGGAAAGAATCTATTTTCAACAAAATAAAGAACGGAGGCGGCTGCCACCCATAGAGCAATAGAAGCTAATTTTCTCGTTCTAGAATGTAATTGCATCCACTTTTTCCCTTTGTCCCGATTCCGATTTTATGCTTACGACAACTTTATTGGGAAGGCAGATTATGCTCTCCCCTCCCTTATCAATCCAGCCGCTTTCCCTGCACCATTTGTCAGGACAGGAAGAATCTGCAACCCGTACCCTTGAATCCCTTACAATTACAACTGTATCGCCAAGTGCGCCTTTTACGGTAATATCCTGATCCTGTAAATTGTATCTTTTCGTTTCTGCGGGAGTTTTTATTTCAATAAAGGAAGCAGGCTTAGTTCTCAATATGCCGGCAAGGCTGAAGAAAAAGCCTGCAATGCAGAGGAGTATGATAAGTTTGTCATATTTTTTCAGCATAATTTTTTATCTGTAATCCCCTCACCCTACCCTCTCCCGGAGGGAGAGGGTTATATGGGTGTTATAGATTCGGAGCTTTGCTCCGAATCTATAACACCAAAAGACTTAACAACGCAAGTATAATCTACCCTACATTTTTATCTTTCCCTGTAGTCCTTTGGAAACAAAAATTTCCTTCTCCGTTACTATTATTCCGTCGCAGCCCAGTTTTTCAAGAAGCTTCATCCCCTCATCAGGTCCAAGCACAAAGACTGCCGTTGAAAGAATATCAGCCAGACAGGCAGTCGGCGCAAGAATGGTTGCGCTTATACACCTTCTTGCCGGATAGCCGGTATAGGGATCAAGGAGGTGATGATAACGCACCCCGTTCTGAAAGAAAAAACGCTGGTAATCGCCGGAAGTTGCCACGGCTCTTCCGTCAAGCTCAAGAGTTGCAAGAAGCGCCGATTTTTTTCTTGGATGCTGAACTCCTATAAACCATGGCTTTCCTTTTATATTTACACCAATAGTCTTTAAGTTTCCCCCGGCATTAACCATGCCGCTGGTAATTCCATGCCTTTGTAAAACTTCGATTGCCTTATCAACGGCATACCCCTTGTCGCAGGCGCTTAAATCTATCTCCATGCCTTTTTCAAGAATAAGTGTCCTGCCGTTAATTTTTATTTTCCTGAAACCCACTTCTTTCAAAGCTCCAGAAATCTTTTTCTTATCAGGTACAGTTGGATTACTTTCTCCAAAGGGCCAGACCTTCATCAAAGAGCCAACCGTTATATCATAAGCCCCGCCGGAAAGTTCTCCATATTTAATTGATTCCCTGATAAGAAAAGCAATATCCTCCGGCACCTCGACACCTGCAGCAGCTCTCTTGTTTAACCTGCTCAAAAGGCTGGAATTTGAGAAAAAATTCATCTCATCTTCCACCTTTTTAAAAACAGAAAACGCATCCTCTATTGCAGCAGCGGCTTTAGCAGGGTCTTTTTCCATAACGGTAATCTGGATATAAGTATCCATCATGAAGCGGGAAACTGTAAACTCACGAAGGGGAACTCTTCTGGTATATGAAATAAAAAAAAGCACCAGCACAAAAACAAGAACAAGTGCCGGAGCTAATCGCCGTAACATTTATTTACCTCCCGGAAAGAGCTTCTGCTTTTTCCTTCTCCTCCACGGGGGCTTTATCCTCTCTGCCGTTAAAACGGACAGCGATGGATTTAGTAGGACATTTTGCAATGCACAGCATGGTGCAGTCCGGCGGGCATTTTGAATAATCAATAACCGGCATATTGTTCACCATTGTAATAGCGCCGTGAGCGCAATTCTTCATGCAGAGAGAACAAGACAGGCAGGCGCTGGGGCAGGTCTTTTTCTTCACAGGAACTTTGTCAAGATTATGGCATCTTATAACAACAGGCGCCCCTGAAGGAACAAGAGCAAGGCTGTTTCGCGGACAAGCCTTTACGCATACTCCGCATCCTGTGCATTTATGAAAATCTATAACAGGCCTTCCGTTCTCCATTTTAATGGCATCAAAGGGGCAGGCGGCTTCACATGTTCCAAGACCAAGACAGCCGTACTTGCACCCTGAGGCTCCGCCCTGGAGCATATTTGCTGCCACGCAGTCCTTGATGCCAATGTATTCAAATTTTTGCCCGGGACCTCTTGATGTATCAAGAGAACAGACTAAAGCAGCAGTCATTCTGGCTACTTCTTCCGCCTTCTTGCCGGTAATCTCAGCCACCTTTTCAGCCACTTCTTCTTTGCCGGGCACACAAAGATTCGGCGGGACATCCGCATTGGTTACCACTGCTTCTGCATAGCCATGGCAGCCCGGATAGCCGCAGGCTCCGCACTGCCCGGCAGGGAGAATCTCGGCAACTTCTTCAATTCTGGGGTCTTCCTTAACGGCAAACCGGGCAGAAGCTATAGCCAGCCCAAATCCGATAACAAACCCCAGAGCCGAAAGCACCAATATTATTATGACCGCCAAAGACATTAAAGCACCCCTGTCACAATTTAATCATAGCAGTAAATCCCATAAAAGCAAGAGCCAGAAGTCCCGCAACTATAAAAGAAATAGGCATGCCTCTCATGGATTCAGGAACCTCGGAAAATTCAAGCCTTTCCCTGATGCAGGACATAAGAATCAAAGCAAGTGCAAATCCCGCGCCGGAGCCGACTGCCTGGACCACACTCTGGAAAAAATTATAATCCTTGTCAATATTGATTAGCGGAGGGGCAAGGACGGCGCAGTTGCTTGCCATTAATATCAGGTAAACTCCAAGATACTTGAAAAGTGCAGGATTCATCTTTCTTACAACTGCTTCAACCAGCTGAACAAAGGCAGCAATTATAAGGATAAAAATTATATTTTTCAGGAACATGAGGTTATAGGGTTTCATGACATATTCATAAAGCACCCAGCAAAGGGCGGAACTGCATCCCAAAACAAATATCACAGCAAGCCCGAAGCCGATTGAGGGTTCAAGCTTCCTGCTTACGCCGAAGAAAGTGCAAAGACCAAGGAATCTTGTAAGAACAAAATTATTTACGATAGCGGCTCCGATGAAGATTATTAAGAGATCCATAAAAGTGTTCATTTATGAGCCCCCCTTTTCTTCATCCAGTTGAACACTCCCATTAAAATCCCGGTAACAAAAAAGCCTCCGGGTGAAAGAATCAGAATTAGCGCAGGCTTATAAGTATGCGGAAGAACCGGGTAATCAAGGAATGTCCCGAAGCCGATAATCTCGCGGATTCCGCTTAAAAGCACCATTCCCAGCAGAAATCCAACTCCCATTCCAAAACCGTCGGCAAAAGATAAATAAACCGGATTCTTGGAAGCAAAAACTTCAGACCTGGCAAGTATCAAAGTAAAAACAACTATAAGAGGGAGGTATATTCCCAGCGACTTATAAATTTCAGGAAAGTAAGCATGAATCAAAAGTTCAATAACGGTAACAAATGCTGCAATAATAATCATGAAAGCCGGAAGCCTTATCTTGCCGGAAATTACTTTCCTCAGGGCTGATATCATTGCTTCAGAGGCGGTAATTACAACCAAAACCGCTATACCCATGCCCAGCCCGTTTTTTACATTGTTAGTCACCGCAAGGGCGGGACAAAGGCTCAACGCCAGCATGAATATAGGATTGCTTGGAACAATCCCGTCCCATAAAGTTTTCCAGAACTTCATGCTACCTCCTTAATTAACTCCCCCTGCCCCTCTTTAAAAAGAGGGGTGAATTCATCGTCCCTCCCCTTAATTTAAGGGGAGGTTAGGTGGGGTTATTTTGCGATTGAAGACTCCGCGGTTTTTCTGCGGAGTGTCGTGCCGCAAAACAAGCTTGCTTACTTTGCGATTGAAAACTCCGCGGTTTTTCTGCGGAGTGTCGTGCCGCAAAACAAGCTTGCTTACTTCTTTTCTGAAATCAACGCCTGTATGCTTTTTTCAACGCCCTCTGTTACTGCCCGGCTGGTAATTGTCGCGCCGGTTATAGCCGTTATATGGTCATCACCCTGCGGGATGCCCTTAAGGACTTTAAGCTGTTCCACTCCCTTTCCGGGAAACTGGTTCAGGAAATCCGGTTTTGACGCCCTGTCTCCGAGACCCGGGGTTTCCTGCTGGCTTAAAATCGTCACACCCTTTATTTTATAATCGGTAGTAAGCCCCACCAGCATTTTTATTATGCTTGAATATCCTTCGCCCTTGGCGGTGATAACATAGCCCACAAGCTTATCTCCGCTGTATCCTTCAACAATTTTGCCTTCACCTTTAAATCTTGCCTTGATA
>JAMDEM010000116.1 GCA_023486985.1 Bacillota bacterium | reverse complement strand
TAGCGAATTTCTTTGAAACTAAAGTGAAGTGAAGTCTTTGAACAAGATTCGCATAGCACAAAAAATACAGCACATGTTTTTTCTTCCGTCCAATCAAAAACTTTCACATCCCTTATACGATAGCTAACATGATTCCTCTTGCAAAAAGGACAATTATATTTGTGTGGATCGATAAAATACTTTTTGTCTAATTCTGATAAATCCATAGTTTAAAGTTTACCCTCATCCAAATCAGTCGGAGGTTCGATGCCTAGAAATTCCCTATATATTCTGTCTTTATAATACGCTCCAATTTCATTAACTGCACTAATAAATGCGTTATATGTTCCTATTCCACCGATCTTTTCCCAAAATTCGTTCCCGATCAAAACTACTTCATCGTTTTTCATATCAAACCATCGCGATGGGAATGCCCATGAATAATTTTTTCTTTCTCCAAAAGGATTATATGGCAATGCATAATAAGCACTATCCACATGGCAAGGTTCCATACTATAAAGCTTAAGAATTTTTTCTTTACTGACTTTTGTCTGATCACTATTGGGCAATGGTGCTTTTAACTCAAATGCATACTTTTTGTTATTTTCTCTGTCTTCTGCATAAATATCACAAATTACAGTAACCGGAATAATTTCCGTGCTATTGCCTTCTAAAATATAGTTCAATTCATTAACCCAGTCCGGCTTAATTTTCTTCTTTCCTTTTTCGGAATGTTCGAGGTTATTCAATATCTCTTGAATTCTGCGCAATCTTTCTGCATTTACTTTGCCAGTAATACTGTGCCCTTTCATACCAAAACCCAATCCCTGGTTAGCGGCGACAATAGCTAATTTTTCCCAGACATCTCCGAACGGAGTTACAAATCTTCTTTCAAAATGAGAACCCTTAAAGATTTCATCAGGCACTAGCGCGGCATAAAGCGGCCTCTTCGCTTTATGCTCTTCTCTTATAAATGGGTCATCTTTTAGGACCTTTTGCATGACCCTATCCATCATCATTTTAATAACGGATTGAATTGCTTCTTTCATTTCTTGCTCTTTATTCATATTTTTTTCCAAATTAATATACTTTCGTAGAATGCTCCCTCACGTCTTCCTGTCCGACGGTTAACATGACGCTCAACGCGGCCAATCTCCATAAAACCAACATCCGTTGGATTATACAACCTATATTTATCATTTACAACAATGATTGCAAGGGCATCCTTTGCCATGTAATCTCTAGTGTGAATCATAACTTCTTTTATCCCTTTGATATATTCACTTTTGGCTTGCTGAGATTGACCATTTTTTGCAGGGCCAATCTCACATATCTCATTATTTTGTAACTTCAGTAGCTCGTAAGCATATTTATGCTGATCGTGGTAATCAATAAGACCAATGTAAGGCGGCGAGTGAGGCAAATGCGCTCGGCATTGATTCAATTTAACTTCCCTTGAATCAGCGTGGTAAACAACAACCTCTGCGCTGGTCTTTATTTTTGAAAATTCTTTTATGCGATTGAGCGTGTCAATTGTATAACGCGAAAGAAATTTATATGCTTCCGCGACCGGTTGACAAGTCCTGCCATGCTTGAAGCATTGATATGGTTTTGTCTGAGGTTCTTTCGGAAAGTCCAGATCGAAATGTGTAACAAGCCGTGCCGAACGAGCCGAGCGAGACAAAACAACCCTCAGCAAATCCTGATAGGTATAATCCTTAATCAATCGCAAATAACATAGAAGTTCCCTTTGTGTGTTTGGCGCAAACCATTTTTGAATATATTCATTATCCGTTGAAAAAAGTCTATTAACCTTTTCATCCTTGGAAAACTTACTTTTGTATGTATTAAGGCGATTTAAAATTTCATAAATCTCTTTTTCAAGAATCGTGATATTATAATCCGCCGTTTTTACTTTTGATAAGAGCACATTAAATATCGATATATCAGTTCCAATTGAATCAATGCCGAGCGCATTTGCCTCAACCAAAGTTGTTCCACTTCCAACAAATGGATCATAAACAAGTGTTGGCTTGTATTTTCTCAAAAATATCTCCACTAGTTGGGGGACGAACTTACCAAGGTATGGATGAAGCCGGTGAACATGTTTCGTACGTTCAAACTCAGGTAAATCCCGCTCGCGCCAGTTCAAATTTAATGAATCAAGTGGAGTGTCAGATTTAATACTCACAAAATCTGTCAAAGGCTTCTGGCGGTATTGTTGAGCAATTTTTCCTGCAACATTATTATCGTACATAGTTTAATCCCATTGAAAAATTTTCTTCAAACATCGAAAACATCATTTTTTAAATAGCCACCATTTAAATTTCCACCAAAATTTTAGCTCCCCTTTATTTTTTGATTGCTCGAATGATCGGCATTTATTAAAAATATATTCAAAATTTTTATATATATCATCGCCTTCGGGCTCTTCGTTTCTTTCATATTTAATGTATTTTGCAATTTCAGCATCCTCCCAAACTCTCTCAACATACCAATCAAAATGAGTATAAACGTCTTCTATATCCAATAATCCTTGTTTTTCAAATGAGCCAATTCCTTCCAAATGGCCAAGCAAAAAATCATCCATTTCATATGCGCTATATACTTTTCTGTTAATAAGTTTTTCTTGTTGTTCCGGAGAAATTTTCATCTGCCTAACAATACTTTCGTCAATCAAGAAATATGGAAATGATTCCGTCCTGTTATCTTCTCCGTACCCGATATCCCCACTTCTAAATTTCAACGCATAGTAATCAATCAACATTAAAATGTCTCGCGTTCTATCACGAAAAAAATCATCCGTAAATTTTTTAATAGAATCCGTTTTTGCAGTTCTACTAATGCTACCAAGCTGTACTTTGGCGACCAACAATGTTAAAAAAGCTGCTACAACAAGCCAGATTGCCCAAAAAACTGCCCTATCAAAATCAAAGCCTTGATAGTTTGTAGTTCCACTGAGATATTTTAATATCTTGTCAAGCATTTCTCTAAATTGCTCCAAAAGTCACTCCTTTTTCATTTTGATATGAATATAATAGCTAATATTCGACATTAAAAATCAAAATCCATGCTATCTCTATACATGGCACAACTTCCCATGAAACGGGCATTGGGAGCATTTCTCGGAAACCAGAGGCTCATCGGAGCCGATGCCGTCGTTTATCCCGGAAACAATTTTGTGAAGATTGTCGGCAATCTCCTTCTCGGAAGGCAGTTTAATCTCTGCCTGCGTATCAGAAGCAAGGAAATAAAGAATGTTTTTCTCCGGCAGTTTTCCCTCACGCAAATAAACAGCCAGCCCGTAAAGCTCTATCTGAATGGCATAGTTTTTTGCTTCCTCTAATGCCTCTTCTTTTGAAATATCATGCGTTTTGTAATCAAGAAGAACCCATCTGCCGCCTTTTAATCTTGCAAGTAGGTCGAATTTCCCGTTTATTGTAACGCTGTTTACCTTCATGCTGAAAGGAAGTTCCCTGTAAAGAATTTCAGCTTCCCGCACCTCATCAAAAAGAGGACTTCCAAGAAAATTATTAACCTGTCTTCTTATCTCAGTTTCCTCATCTCTTTCAAGTTCCATTTCCCGCAGGATTCTCTCAAGGCTCTTTAAAGTGTCTCCTTTAAAATCAATTCCTTCCATGACCTGATGAAGGGAAGTGCCGATTTTTAAGCCTTCCTCCTCCTCTCTTTCCACCCACACTTCTAACGGCAGGTTCAGCCTCACACTTAAGTTAAACCGGTAAGGGCACCTTTTAAATTCAAGAAGGTCAGTAACACTGAAAGTATCCATACGGGCAGGCGCAGGAAGAGGTTTACTGACAGACGAAATTACAGGATCCCACTTTTCTTTAAGAACTTTCTCTTCAACGGAGCTGATTTCCAGGGGACGTTCTTCTTTTACAGCATCAATCCACGCAAAACCTGCCTCCGGAACTTCAGCCTCTTTCAATTCATCAATTTTACTTACGCTGATTTTCACGCCCTGCTCTATTTCCTTTTCTCCCACTTTGAGAAACTCTCCCAAATACTTATTAACCCAGAAATAAAAGGAATTCGGCTTTTCATATTTTTTATCGGGAAGCACTCCTGAAAGAATCAAATGCTCCTTTGCCCGTGTGCAGGCAACATAAAAAATTCTTTTTTCTTCTTTTACAATCTCACTTTTTTCATTTTCTTTGTATGAATTATATGAACCAGGCTCTTCAAATTCATCGCTTATCTCATTTTTTATTTTGCTAAGAATCCTGCTGTCCTCAGTAAGGAAAATTGAAGGGACGTCTTTTCTCATCAGCTTTGAAATATCAGCCACTATGACCACCGGGAACTCAAGCCCCTTTGCCTGGTGGATGGACATAATCTTAACGGCATCCCCCTCTTCGGTTTCCACCGCGGCTTCGCCTATCTGAACATCCGCACTCTGTATATTTTCAAGCAGTTTTATAAACTCTGACAGGGAATAAAAGCCTTTCTCCTCAAAATTCTCAACAATTTCCAAAAGCTTCCTGAAATTTGCATATTTTCTTATGCCGTTAAAAAGAGGAATAAGCCTTGTATCAAAATAACAGTCGTCCCTTATTTTCTCGATTAAAGTGCTTATCCTTATATTGGGAAGAACTTCCTGCCATTGTAAAAGCCACGAGAGAAATTCTTCCAGCTTTTTTCTGTCAGTATGGGACAGCTCTTCTGCTTCTTTAAATTTCCCAACCGAATCTATCAATCTTCTGCCGTCACTTTTAAGCTGATTTCTTCTTAGCCAGAATAATCCATCACTGGAAATATCAACAACCGGAGACCTCAATACAGCCGCCACAGCCATGTCATCGCCTGAATTATCAAGAACCCTTAATAAATTGATGATGTCCCTTATCTCCTGCCTGTGGAAAAAGCCCCTGCCAAGGACGGTATAAAAAGGTATTCCCTCGTCCCTGAAAGCCTTTTCGTAAATTTCAATATTCGTGGTGCTTCTCAAAAGGATTGCAAAATCTTTGCAGTTGTAACCTTCATCAACCATCTTTTTAACTTTTAACGCAAGGGCGCGGGCTTCGGTATGGCGGGACTCCTCAATACCTTCCTCAGAAAGCTTCGTTAGAAGAATATCAACTGAAGGTATATCTTTCTTCTTAAAGCTTCCTTTTTCAACCATGGTAATATAATTATCGCCGTCCTCCTGCCAGATTGATTTAAAAAGAAAGCCGGTGAAATCAAGAATCTCTTTCCTTCCCCGGTAATTATCGTTCATTGTTTCATAATGCCCGTTTGAATTGCTTTTCACTTTTTCCTCAAACTGCTTGAAAACATTTATGTCCGCCTGCCTGAAGCGATATATTGACTGGAACCTGTCACCCACAACAAACAAATTGTCATCCCGTCCGATAAGGTCAATCAAACTCTCCTGCAGGATGTTTGTATCCTGAAACTCATCAACAAGAATAAAGTCAAAAATACCCCTGTAATGCCCGCGGATGGAGGGATTCTTTATAAAAAGGTCCCTGGTAAAAAGCTGAAGGTCCTCAAAATCCAAAAGGCTCTTTTGTCTTTTCCTCTGCCCGTAAATTATTGAAAAATCCTTAAAAAGACGGTAAAAAACCTCCGTTATCTTCAATGAATTAAATTCAAAAGATTTGTTGATAAGCTCTTCAGCTTCATTCCTCGCCAGTAAAACGGTCGGTTTTAAATAAGCGGCAACACTGGCTGAAAGGTGCGGCAGAAGCAACTCTCTTATCTCTTCAATTTCATTCCACTCGAGAATATCTTTACTGCTTAAAACCCCGGCATGCTCAATAAAAGGCTTTATTAATTCCTTTTTTTTCTTCCAGCTTTCCGTTTCTTTGTTTTTGCCGTCAGGAACAAGATTTAATAACTCTTCCAGCATCTCCTTGAGCCTGAAAGTACGGCTTGAAGAAAACTTTTGAGGAGCAAAACCTGAAAAGCTCCTGCCCATGGAACACATCTTTTCATGACAGGCGATAACTGAGTTTGCAAGCTCGTCAAAGCCGTAATCAAGAACAAGATCGGATACTTCCGTGCTTGCATTATCAAGCTCTCGTTTTATTACTTCCCCTGCAACTTCTTCTTTCATAATCCTTGCTTCATAATCTTCAAGGATTAAAAAATACGGGTCAACGCCGGCTTCCAGGGCGTTTTCCTTTAAAACGCGGGAGCAGAATCCATGAATGGTGCCGATCCATGATTTTTCAATTAATCTTCTTTTCTCTTCCAGACCCTTTTGATGAAGCTCCCGGGCTATTCTTTTCTTCATCTCCCCGGCTGCCTTCTCGGTAAAAGTTATAGCTAGAATACTGTCAGGAGATGAAAAGCCCTGCTCAACAAGATAGCAGAACCGGTCAACAAGAACCTGGGTTTTGCCCGAACCAGCGGAAGCTGAAAGACAGCAGTTTTTTGATGTAATTTTATAAATTTCTTCTTTGTTCATTCTTTCATCCTGCATATATCAGGGTATCTGCAAGCTTCATAACATCCGGACGGCTCTTCGCATATCCTGCCGCCGAGAATTCCTCCGGCATAACGGATACATGCTTCGGCTGATTTCTGCAAAATCAGCTCCATATCTTCCGGCGAATAAACTCCCTGCTTATTTCCAAGACTTCCAAGACTCCTTTTATATTTATCAAAACACAGCCCCTGGCTGTCGCCCTTAGAAATTGAATAATATTCCCCGGCTACGGGCATAATACCCAGAACATCCCTTACATAAAGCATCTCCACAGGAACCTGCAAAACCACACCGTCCTTAATCTCCTGAAGGGGCGGAACCCTGGTGGTTTTATAATCCATGACAAGGGCAAGTTTTTTGGAATCATCAATATCAACACGGTCTATTCTTCCCTTAATGTCAATGCTTTTTTCTTCAGAATAACCCAGTGTAAATCTCTTAAAAGACTCCTCGAAAAGCCAGGGATGAAGAAATACTTCCCTGTCCCTTATCAGTTCTCTCTGGAGAAAAAGCTTTAAAATTTTTCTTATTCTTCTTTTTTCAATCTCCCAGAGAGAGGGCCGCAGCCCATTGCCGGTAAGCTTTGAAAGATATTTATCCTGTACCGCATCCATAATCCTGAAAAGATCATTTTCATTAAATGAAGAAAGTTTTACAATATCCTTTGATTTTTTAAGCTCCTTGAAAAAATCTGCAATTATCCTGTGTAAAGCCGTACCCCTGTCAGGAGGGGTAAATTCTTCCGGAATGGGCTGGAGTTTAAGAAGTCTTTCAATGAAAAACATGACGGGACATCTTCCATAAGCCTCAAGATCCGTAAGGGAAAAAGGCGTATTCTCCTTAATGATTTTCAATATCCCGGAGTCTGAAATATCTGTGCAAACCGGCATCCATTGAGTTTTAAGAAGATCTGATATGGAAAACGGCAGAGTTGCAAAACTCCGCTCCCTCACCCTATCCCTTTCCAATAACCCCCCTAGCCCCCCTTTAGTAAAGGGGGGTAACGGGCGAGAGGATATTTGTTCAGGCTCTTCCAATGACCCTGAAATTTTCTCATCATTCAATAAAACATTATACAGGTAGGCGCCGTCAGGATTCGGTTTTTCCCCGTTCCCATCCCTGCCCTGGAAAAGAAAATAAGGGCAGGCATCTATTAAATCCTTTTTAAGAACAAAATCTTCTCTTTCAGGTAAGATATCAGATACTTTACGATGAATCACGGAAAAGCCTGCAGGCAGAATTTCCCGCAATTCCTGCAGATAAAACGATGGGAGTTGCTCTACCCCGTCAGCATCTATGTAAGGGAAACTTAAAAATAACTTTTCTTTTGCCGATGATACTCCGGTGTAAAACAAAAAGCGTTCTTCAAGAATTTTTCTTCCCTTTTCGGGAAAATAAACTACCCTGCTTGCTGCAGGGTAGCCC
>JAMDEM010000107.1 GCA_023486985.1 Bacillota bacterium | reverse complement strand
AGGAAATAGGAAAAACTACCATGCAGCTCGGAACTCTTAAGGCGGGGGATGAGATAAAGGATGTAATCGGACCTCTGGGAATTCCCAGTCATGTGGAAAAAATAGGAACCGTTGTCTGCATAGGAGGAGGGCTTGGCATAGCGCCTCTTTACCCGATTTCCCGGGCTTTCAAGGAAGCGGGGAACAGGGTTATTTCCATAATAGGAGCAAGAAGCGAAAATCTCCTTTTCTGGGAGAATGAACTGAAAAGCTCTTCCGATGAACTTCTTGTCTGCACCAATGACGGAAGCAAGGGCACGAAAGGGCTTGTTACAGATGTGTTAAAAGAGGTCATGGCAAAAGAGAAGATTGAACTGGTCTTTGCCATAGGACCTTCAATCATGATGAAGGTGGTTGCAGAAGCCACCAGGCCTGCCGGCGTAAAAACCATCGTAAGTCTTAACCCGGTAATGATGGACGGAACAGGAATGTGCGGAGCCTGCAGAGTTTCGGTTGATGGAACAACGAAGTTTGCCTGCGTGGACGGTCCCGACTTTGACGCCCATCTTGTGGATTTTGATCTTCTTATGGCAAGGCAGAAGATGTTTCTTAGCGAGGAGAAAAAATCTGCAGAGCTTTATCTTGAAAAATGCAAAGCCTGTTCTGAAAACTAATTAAGGAGAATTTTTTTGGATTACGGGAGAACTCTTAACCTGCCCCGGACGCCTTTTCCCATGAAGGCTGATCTGTCAAAGAGCGAGCCCGAAATTCTTGAATTCTGGAAAGAAAACAGGATTTATAATAAAATCAAGGTCCGTCTGAAGGGAAAACCGCTTTTTGTGCTTCATGACGGGCCTCCTTATTCCAACGGCGGAATTTTGCCCGTTCATGCCGTCAACAAAATTCTTAAAGATGCGGTGATAAAGTCAAAGATATTAAGCGGCAGCAATGTTTCTTTTATTCCTGGATGGGATAACCACGGGCTGCCCAATGAAATTGAAGCGGCAACTGCTCTTTCTTTGGATCCTTTGAAAGCTGAGTCTCTTGAATTCCGGCGCAAATGCAGGGAGTTTGCCGCAAAGTTTGTGGAAATTCAAAAAGAGCAGTTTATAAGGCTTGGAGTTTTTGCAGAGTGGGATAATCCATACCTTACAATGGATAAATCCTATGAGGCTGGAATTGTAAGGGTATTTTCCGAGCTGGCAAGGAAAAATTTCATCTATAGAAGTTTAAAGCCTGTAAACTGGTGCCCCCACTGCATGACGGCAGTGGATGAAGCAGAAATGGTTTATCAGGAAAAAGAATCTCCTTCTGTTTTTGCAAAGTTCCCCTTAAAAGGCGATATCTCAAAGATTTTTAACGGAAATCTTGAAGGAGTATGCATCCTTATCTGGACAACATCGCCCTGGACTCTTACCGGCAATCTTGCCGTAGCTTTAAATGCTGAAGCAGGCTATACGGTTTTGCATGCGGGTAATGAGAATCTAATTGTTGCAGAATCTCTTGCCGACTCAGTTGCAGAAGTTATCGGATTTAAAAACTATGAGAAGCTCGGGTCTTTTAAAGGGCTGAAACTGCATGAATTTGACTGTATCAATCCTGTAACCGGTAAAGATTCAATAGTTGTGGCGGAAAATTTTGTTGCAGTAGACCAAAAGTACGGAGGCACCGGATGCGTTCATATAGCTCCGGGCATGGGTTATGAAGATTTCGAGGTTGGGATAAAATATAATCTGCCCATTATGGTAACAGTTGATGCAAGCGGCAGAATGGATAAAAATTCAAGCGAATACAATGGCTTGAGTTATCCTGAGGCTGACATTAAAGTTGCAGAGAACTTGCGCTCAAAAGGGCTGCTTATTCATGAGGATAAAGTGAGCGCTAGAGTTCCACATTGCTGGCGCTGCAATAATCCTTTAATCTGCAGGGCTGAGGAGCAATGGTTTCTTGCTATGGATGTACGAAATTTGAGAATAAAAGCTCTCGAGGCTTCAGAGAGGATTAAATGGCATCCTGAATGGGGGAAAAACAGGGTAACCAAAATGATAGCCGAAAGAGATGACTGGTGCATCTCCCGCCAGAGATTCTGGGGCACTCCGATACCTGTATTTTACTGCAATGACTGTTCATATCACTTGCTGGACGAGACTGTTTTTAAAGCAGTAGAAAATCTTTTCAGGAAGGAAGGCGCAGACATCTGGTTTGAAAAGCCGGCTGAAGAAATTCTTCCTGCCGGCACATCCTGCCCCGCCTGCGGGTCAAAGTCCTTCAGGAAAGAGAAAGATATTTTTGATGTCTGGTTTGAATCTGCTTTAACCTGCGAACTTCTTTCCTTTGATAGAACCGATTTTAAATTTCCGGCTGATATGTACCTTGAAAGCCACGAGCAGTACCGGGGCTGGTTTCAGCACAGCATAATAACTTCCTCGGCTCTTAAGGGAATGGCGCCTTTTAAAATTGCTCTTTCCCATGGGTTGGCGGTTGACGGGGAAAATGCAGCCACCGGAAGGCGCACGGAGGAAGAGGAAAGAGTAAGTAAATTTATTAAAGCATACGGTGCGGAAATTTTAAGATTTTGCATCCTCTCGGCTGAAAGAACGGGCGAGATAAAATTTACCGATGGGGCTATGCGTGAAGCTCTTGCTGTCTACAATAAAATAAGAAATGTCTGCAGGTTCATGCTTGGGAATCTCTACGATTATAATCCGGCTGAAGATTCCCTTAAGGCTGAAGATTTGGAAGCGCTGGACCGATGGATTCTTCAGGCAACCTCGGAGATGATTAAAAAAGTTCTTCAAAACATGGAGAACTGTAATTTACACACAGCTTTTCATATGATATACAATTTTTTCGCCATAGAGTTAAGCGGCCTTTATCTTGAAATTGTTAAGGACAGGCTTTATTTACCGGCTCCAGGGTCACGCGCCAGAAAATCTGCTCAAAAGTCGTTATATGAAATTATGAGAAACATGGCAATTATTATTTCTCCTTTTATCAGTTTCACCAGTGAAGAGATATGGCAGAGTCTTCCTGCTAAAGACTCAGAAAGCGTATTTCTAGCGGACCTGAAGACCCCGGAGAAAAAATATCTCAAGGATTTTGAAGAAGAGGCAATGGAGATTATACTTGGCTTAAGATCCTCTGTCTACCGTGTGATTGAATCTTTAAGAGCCAGGGGGATGGTGCATCAAAGCTATGACGCCGAAATCGGTCTTTACCTTAATGACAAGCTTTATGAACTTTTAAAAGAATATTCTGAACTGATGAGAGAATTTTTTATTGTCTCAAAGGTGAATCTTTTTCCGCCTGAGGCGCTTAAGCCGCAGGATGTTTTTATGATTGAAGATTATGACGGTCTGGGAATAACTGCAAAGCCTGCAGAAGGCAAAAGGTGCGCAAGATGCCGCCATATAAAGAGCGGAATTTCTGATGAAGGCGGCTTTTCTGGTTTATGTCCGGACTGCCGGGAATGTGTGGAGGTCATTGCATGATTCTTGGCGCGGCAGCCATTCTTGTAATATTACTGGATCAGCTCAGCAAATATCTGGTAGCAGGTCATTTCCTGCTGAATTTTTCCACTCCCCTTCTGGGCAGGATTCTTTATCTGACATACATAAAAAACTCCGGGATTGCCTTTGGTTTTGCTCCCCGTGCCGGTGTTTTTCTTATAATACTCACTGCGGCTGTAATAATTGTATTTATTTTTGTTGCGGCAAATTATTCAAAGAAGGAAACGGCAGGCAGGAAGCTGGCTCTTCAAATAGCTGCAGGACTGGTTCTTGGCGGTTCAATCGGGAATTTGATAGACCGGATAAGACTGGGAGCGGTTATAGATTTTATTGATTTTAAATTCTGGCCTGTTTTTAATTTTGCCGATTCTGCTGTAACTATAGGAATATTGATAATTCTTGTTGAAATTTTGATAAAGCGCGTCCCGACTGATTCAGTGTGAAGGAGTAATAATGCATAGAATTTTTTTTCAGATAGGTAATTTTCCGGTTTACACATATGCAGTTTTTGTGGTTTTAGGTTTTACAACAGGCTTGCTGGTTGCCGCCTGGCTTGCCGGGAAGGAAAAGATTCCCTCTGACACAGTAATCGAACTTGCAATTTTTATTCTTATCGGCGGCATTTTGGGCGCAAGGCTTGTATATGTTCTTGTAAAACTGCCGGATTATTTAAGCGCTCCTCTTGATATTTTAAATTTAAGAAAAGGGGGGCTTTCCTGGCACGGGGCTCTTCTGGGCGGGCTTTTTCTGGCTTATTTATTTGCAAAATCAAGAAAGCTTTCTTTAAAGAAAATTTGCGATATTTTATCTGCTCCTGCTGTCCTCGGTCTTGCGATTGGAAGAATTGGATGCCTTTTAAACGGCTGCTGCTATGGAAAAATTTCCACCGTGAAATGGGCTGTTGACTTATCAGCCGCAGGCGTTATAGGCAAAAGGCATCCCACTCAAATTTACGAGATGATTCTGAATATAGCAGTGTTTTTATTGATTCTTTTCTGGCTTCCCAGAAAGAAATTTGACGGAGAGGTTTTTTTAGGGATGCTTTCCCTTTATTCCGCTGTCAGGTTTTTTGTTGAGTTTTTCAGGGAGGAGCCGCTTCTGTGGTTCGGCCTCACCCTTGCCCAGTTTGTAAGCATTGCTGTAATAATAATTTGCGGCTGGATAATTTATGCCGGAAGAAGACGGGCGTTAAAAACTAATTATTAAAGAGATGATTTACCATAAAAAAGTTTTTTAAATCTGAAGCATTTATTTTGTTGTTGATAATCATTGCCGCCTTTTCAATCAGAGTCTGGAGGCTTAGCAGTCCGGAAAGAGCTTATTTTGATGAAATTTATTATGCCGATGCTGCCAGGGCATATCTTGAAGGCAGGGAGGACCCGAACTGGATACATCCGCCTCTGGCAAAGATGATTATTGCCGGTGGAATGAAATTAAATAATGAGATTGCTTTCTATTTTCCCGGCATGTACCACCGGGATAAAAATGTCATAGAGTCGGCGGGGGGAAGGCTTGCAAGCCTTTTTTTCGGCGTGCTTATGATACCTGTTCTTTTTGCATTTGCCAAAAGGCTTTTTAAGAACGAGGAGGACAAAAGGACTCCGGTTTTAATTGCTTTTTTTGCCGCTATTCTTCTTTCCTGCGACTTTCTGCATTTTGTCCAGTGCAGGATTTCCATGCTGGATATTTTTCTTGCTTTCTTTTCACTTATTGGTTTTTACTACATCTGGAGATATATTGGTGAGCCGGGAAATCCCGCTGTCTTCCTGATTCTCGGGGGAATTTTCTTCGGTCTTGGAACCGCCTGCAAGTGGAATACTATTTTTGGAGCATGCGCCGCCCTGCTGGCGGTAATGATATATGTAAAGCCGGAGATGAAACTATCAAGCCCCGGCGGTGTGGATTTTAAGCCGTGGGAAAGATTTGTAATGCATACCGGTTTCAGGCTCTATGAAATTGTTGTATTTTTTCTTCTCATCGGCATTATTTATTCTTCTGCTTTTATACCATATTTCGGTACCGGAGGCACTTTAGCCGGCATCGAAAAACACCATATTGATACTATTAATTTTCATCTTCATCCCAAGGAATTTAAGCACCCATATCTTTCTCCATTCTGGAAATGGCCCCTGGTGGCAAGGCCTATCTGGTATTTTTTTGTCGGATACAATAATGACACAGTGAACAGCGGCATAATCGCCATGGGCAATCCCTTTTTTTGGTGGACTTTTATTCCCATATTTCTTTTTATGCTTGTTTATGGAATTGCAAAAAGGAAAAAAGAACTTTTGTTTATAGCCCTGGGCTATCTAGCTTTCTGGCTTGGCTGGATAATTTCCAAAAAGGGAGGTTTTTTCTATTACATGACTCCCTGCGTGCCATTTATGGCTCTTGCCGTATCCTGGTTTCTGGGTCTTCTCTGCAAAAAGTTTAACACCCTGTCGCCGGCGATTATTTATATTTTCCTGGCGGCTTTTTTCTTTTTGGCATTTCTCCCGATTTTAAACAATTATCCAATCAGCCATCACTATTATTACGATTACCTTATGTGGTTCAAAAAAGCCTGGATATAAACCCAAGGACGCATTTTGGACAACCTGTAAGGGGTTTGATTCATTAACCCCACATGCCCTCCCCTTAATTTAAGGGGAGGGATAAATGGTATCCCCCCTCTTTAACAAGGGGCAGGGGCAGGTAAAAAACCCGCTTTTATCGGGCTGGATTTTGCGATTGAAAACTCTGGAGCTTTGCTGCGGAGTATCGTGCCGCAAAACAAACTTGTTTATAAATCCGGCCTTTATACTCATAAGCGTGTAGTTTTTAGATTTTAATGATTTAAAAATATCAATTATAAAGGATGTGATTTATGAAAAAGATATACCTGAAAGTAGTCTTCACATTATTTTTTGCAGTTTCTTTAGTTTTTATTCTGCTCTGGCTTTGTCCAAAAATTATTGCAAGCCCACTGGTTTCATCTTCTCCCGGGGCGGCAGAGGAAAACAATAAATTTTCAAGCCGGATTGAAGCGGCAATTAATGCGCCGCGGTACAAACATTCTAACTGGGGCATAATGATAAGCGATTTTAGTTCGGGAGAGGTTCTTTATCAGTTAAACAGCGATAAGATGTTTTCTCCTGCATCAACAACCAAACTTTTTACAGTTGCCGCGGCGATGGACTGTCTGGGGGCAGGGTACCGTTTTGAAACACCGGTTTATTTTAAAGGTGAAACAGCTGGCAGCGTTTTAAAGGGCGATTTGATTCTGGCGGCAAGCGGAGACCTTACCATGGGCGGGCGCACGGATGCAAACGGAGGTATCGCATATACTAATGCAGACCACAGCGAGGCAGATGCTTTTCAGGGAAAAGCCGAGTTGACCTTGCAGTATCCACTTGCCGGGCTCAACAGTCTTGCACGTCAGGTTGCTGATTTGGGAATCAAAAAATTACAGGGAGACGTGGTAATTGACGACCGCCTTTTCAATGAGTTTCAGCCAAAGGATAAAGGTGCGGATTTTGTACTTTCTCCTATAATTATAAATGATAATTTGATAGACATAGAAATAGCGCCTGCAAAGCAGGGAGAGGATGCAAAAGTAAACTGGAGGCCGAAAAGCAGGGCATATTCAGTAAAATCTTATGTTAAAACCGTTAAAGGGCCCGGGGAGATAAAAATAAAATCAGCAGGGACAAGAGAAATCATTGTCACAGGAAGTATTGCAGCCGGGGAATCACCGCTGGTCTATACTTATCAGGTTAAAAAACCGGCTTCCTTTGCCCGTTCTCTTTTTATAGAAGCTCTTAAGCGTGCCGGGGTTGAGGTAATTGCTCCGGAACTTGCTGAAAATCCTGTCTGGAAGTTACCCAAAAATTATTCAGGATTGCAGCGGGTAGCGTTGTTAAAATCTCCGCCTTTTTCGGAAAATGCAAAGCTTATCTTGAAGGTCAGCCATAATTTGCATGCTGACACGTTACCGTTACTTATTGCAGTAAAAAACGGACGGAAAACTTTTGAAGAGGGAATGGCTCTTGAGAAGCCATTTTTTGCCAGTGCGGGCGTTGATACTGATTCCATTTCCTTAAGTGACGGAGCAGGAGGTTCCAGGTCCGACTTTATCACCCCGGCGGCAGTTACACAACTTCTGCGTTATATGTCAACCCGGCCCGATTTCAGTGCTTATTACAAAGCTCTTCCGATTTTGGGAGTGGACGGCACATTGGTTTCTGTAGTTGACAAAAACAGTCCGGTCCGCGGCATGGTTTATGCAAAGACCGGCACCATAGCTGCAGAAGATCTTTTGAATGGCCGGGGCATGCTCGGCGCAAAAGCCCTTGCAGGCTATATGACTGCTTCCAGCGGCCGGAAATTGATTATAGCAATATATGTTAACAATGTTCCTATTTATTCTTTTGATGATGTGATGATGGTCGGAAAAGACCTTGGCAGGATTTGCGAAATAATTTACGTTAGTAATTAAAAGAAGAAGTAATGAAAAAGACTTTAGCCGAAGAAATTTTTGCAGTTCTCTCAGATTCTGAAGGTAAAATTGTTAACATATATTGCTATAAT
>JAMDEM010000195.1:1059-8084 GCA_023486985.1 Bacillota bacterium | reverse complement strand
CGTGCATTTTGTGTTGCAATAGCAGAATTTCTTGCCGGCGGGAAAAACCGGTAAAGACCGGCGGCATGAAGAGTCGGCTGCAATTCCATAATGCGGAAGCCGGCTGTTTCAATGTGTTTTTTAAACTCTGCGGCTGAAAAAAGAAAACCTTCAAATTCTCTTTTCATGGGTTTGTTTTTTATTCTCCCCGAAATTATTTTCACCCGTTGTTTAATGCCTCTGAATGAATATGCCAGAGAGCTGAAAGGGCTTAATACAGGAATGCTTATCAATAAAGTGCCGCCGGGTTTTAAAACCCTCAAAGCTTCTTTAAGGATAACACCAGGTCCCCCCGGATCATGCTCGATAACTCCCTCTGAAATGTAAACATCAAAGGAGGAGTCTTTATATGGCAAAGCCCGGAGGTCTCCGGATTCCACCGGAATCAAAGGGTCGAATTTATGAATTTTTTCAATGGCAGTTTCACTTTTGTCTATCCCGGTTATTTGATAGCCTTTGCGCCTGTAGTATATTACAAGCCGTCCAAGACCGCAGCCCGCCTCCAGTACCTTCTTTGAAGGCTCCATGTACTTTTCATAGAAGCGGTTATGTTCATGGTTCTCAATCCATTGAAGAGTCCGCTCAACAGAATACTGCTCCCATTCTTCATTCCATGGATCGAACACCTTATCAGCCTGAACAAGTTCATAAAAACGTTTAGACATTTAATCTCCTTTTAGATTATATGAAAAACTTCTTACCATGTTAAATGAGTTCCTGCATGTTTAAGAATTTTGCCTTTTTAATGCCGCCAAATTGTGAATAAATTGTTAACTTTTCGTTAATATATTGTCTTTTACTAGTTTGAAGTGATAATATAGTAATAGAGGCTCAATTATGCAGAAAGGGATGAAGTTATGGACTCAAAGGTAAACTCAATCCAGCCATATCCTTCAAAGTCATTTACCAAGCCGGCAGGGAAGACTTTTTCCGTTGTTGATTCCAATAAGGTTACTCCTGATATAGACGGCAAAGACATCTTTACCGCTGCCGATGATATGATAAAAAGCGCTAAAAGCAGTATCAAGCTTGAAATGTATAACTGGAGAAACAAGGCGGTTGACGGTAAAGACGGAGCGGTGGGCGCCCCCGGGTATGATGAGCAGCAGAAGCTTCTTCCTCTTATAGTTGGTGCCGCCAAAAGAGGTGTAAATGTCCAGGTTATACTGGACGCAAGCAAAACCGCCAGCGGCAATATTAATAATGCCGATATGGCTGCGTATTTAAAGAAAAACGGTGTTCATGTTTTAACTTATCCTGCAGATACTGTAAATATAGACCATGTTAAACTCTTGGTGATTGACGGAAAAGATGCCCTTATCGGCGGAATGAACTGGTCAAGCAATTCCCCTATAAACCATGATGCTGATGTACGCATCGAGGGACCTGCTGCAAAGGATGCACAGCAGCTTTTCGACGAGGACTGGGCATTTTCCGGAGGGAAAGCCATATCAAAGCCCTCTAAAAATGATGTTACCTCCGGAAACATAAAATTCATTACAACAGCTCCTCCGGAGGAAAACGGCGGCTCAAGTGACATTGAAAAAGCTCTCCTTGACAATGTTAACAGAGCCAAGAAAAGTATACATGGAGAGGTTTATACTTTCACTGACCCCGATGTTGTAAAGGCAATGAAAGATGCCAAAGCCCGAGGAGTTGATGTAAAGATAATTTTTGACCCCAGCCAGGCTTTCGTAAACAAGAAAGCTTATGATGAGCTGAAGAAAGCAGGAATAGGGGTCAGATGGTATGATGCCGATACTTCAAAGCGCCAGCTTCTCCACGCCAAGTGGGGAGTATTTGATAACAAAGAACTTCTTATAGGAAGCGCCAACTGGACGCATAACGGGCTTACCTGCGAGGATAAAACCGGCTCTACGAGCCCGGGTCAGAAACGGCTTTCCAACCATGAGGCTGATGTAGATATCGCTGATACAGCTACTTCATCAGTTTTTGAGAAGCAATTTCAGGATGACTGGGCAAATCACACCAGAGCGAAGCCGTAAGTAATTTTTCCAAAATCGAATTTTGAATAAAAAAGCACTTTCTTGCATAAAGTGCTTTTTTTATGAATTATTACCCCCTCACCCTTTCCTCTCCCCGGTGGGGAGAGGAATATAAGAGGAAAAAGTGCTTTTTATTTTCCCTGAATTTCCATTCCTTTTATTTTCCCTGGTTAATTATTATCAAAAGGGAAATATCCTTTTCTTTTTAATTCTTTTATTACCGAAGGCAGGAATCTTATGGTTTGCATCTGCCCGCCGTGCAAAAGTATAATCCCTCCTCTTGAGTTGTGGCTGAATATCCAGTTATAGAAATAAAGCAGATTATCGGTTTTTCGCCAGTCGCCGGGGTTGTTTGAATACAGGACGGTTGTATATCCGAAGCTCTGTATTAATTTCAGCAAAGCCATATCGTACTGTCCGCCGGGAGGTCTTACCAGAAAAGGATATTTCCCTGTTATTTTAGCAATTATTCTGTTGGCTTTTCCCAGTTCTTCTTCTATCTGCGATGTTCCCAGAGTGCATAGCCGTGCGTGAGAATAAGAATGGTTCCCTATTTCATGCCCCGCATCGCTGATGCGTTTCAAAAGCTCAGGGTAATTTTCGCAGTCCTTTCCGATTACGAAAAAAGTTGCCTTTACGTTATACCTGGAGAGGGTGTCAAGAAGAAGGGGGGTGTAAAGAGGATAAGGACCGTCATCAAAAGTAATAGCCACAACTTTTTCTTCTTCAGACTTGCCCGTTTTTTCGAGAATTTTCTTCCAGAAAAATTTTGCCAGCTTTTTGGGTGTTATTGCATAGAGGCTGTTAACGTCGGTCTCCGGAGTTACTATCAAAATTGGATTTCCCTTTTGATAATAATTAACCAGGGAATACAGTCCGAAAATTATTCCTGAGATTAAAAACAAAAAAATTGCCGGAACAATGATTTTTTTCATTTTTTTAATATTTCATGCTCAGGATATTTTATCCTTTTTTTGTCGAAATTTGAAGGAAAAGGAGTTTTAATATAGAATAAGACTTCAATTCCCATATTTACAGTATATTTATAGTAAGGAGTAATAATGAGAAGCTGGATCTATGGTTCAGTTTTTATTGCTTTTTTGCTTTTAAGCGGAGCAATATTCGGTCTTCTGGTCAAAAGAGTTGAGTGGCTTCAGCTTCTGATGCTTTTCTTTACTTTTTACGGGCTTTATCTTATGGTAATTTCCCTCATAACCGGGCACAGAAAATTTCTTAAGAATGACTGTTACCGGCCATATGTAAGCGCTGTGATTGCGGCAAGAAATGAAGAGAATGTTATTGAAGCCACAGTGAGATCCCTTTGCTCCATGAATTATAAAAAGAACAACAAGCCAAACTTTGAAGTCATAGTAATGGATGACTGCTCTACAGACGGGACATATGAAATTCTTACCAGCCTTCAAAAAGAACTTCTCAATTTAAAAGTTGTAAGACGCTCTCCCGAAGTCTGCGGAAACGGAAAATCAGCCGTTCTGAACGAAGCGCTTAATTACTGCGACGGTGAACTGGTGGCTGTATTTGACGCCGACACCAGGGTCGAGCCTGATTTCCTTAAGAAGAGCGTCGCTTATCTTTATGATTCTAAAGTGGGCGGCATTCAGGGCAGGGTAAGAATTTACAATGCAAAAACAAATATTCTCACATCTCTGCAAGAAGATGAATTTTCGATAATGAACCATTATGTGCAGATGACCAAGGATGTAATGGAAGGCTTAACCGGCCTTGGCGGAAACGGACAGATAACAAAGAAGAAGGCAGTTGAAGATGTGGGCGGGTGGAATGAGCTGTCCACTACAGAAGATTTTGACCTTACCGTAAGGCTGGCGATGAAGGGCTGGCATGTGAGGTACTGTCCGGAAGCCGTTCTCTGGCAGGAAGGCGTTGAAGCATGGGGAGCGCTGTTAAGGCAGAGAGTCAGGTGGGCGGAAGGACTATTAAAATGCTTATTTGATTACTTCTGGCAGTTTCTTGCGGCGAAGATGGATTTTTCCCGCAAGATTGACGGAGCATTATCAATGGTAAGAATATCTGTATCGCTCTGGATAATGGTGGGCTACACCTTTGTCTTTGCAACGCTCTTTCACGGAGTAATCTTTTATTCCTGGATTCCGCCCTGGTTTTTTTTCGGGACATCTGTTCTTCTTTTTTCAGCCATGCTTTTATTGATGTGGAAGAATACAAAAATAAACTTTGTGGAGCTTGTTTTAAGGGTTTTCCGCTACTGGTTTTACAATTTTGTCTGGGTGGTGGCAGTTCCCACGGCGTTCATAAAATGCCTTAAGAATACAAATTCAATTCACTGGGATAAGACTTTTCACAAAGGACACGCCCCATACCCTGTGCCCAATATGGTAAAGGCAGCTGTAAAAGGAGAATTCAGGGAATCGGAAAGTTACAGCTACGTGGAGGGAATAGATTAGGAAGGTTTTCAGTTTTCTTCTTGATTGTGAAAAATCTAACAACTGTCCAAAATCAGGGGTTTACAAACTTTATATAATATATTATTATTAAAATAGAATAAGTTTTCCGGGAGGTAATAAAATGTCAAAAGTTGCAATGCCAGAGTCCTGGTATGCAAAAAGCAAGCCCCATAAATTCTGTCCGGGATGCGGGCACGGGATTGCGTTAAAGGCTCTGGGTGAAGTTATAGATGAGCTTGGTATTCAGAAGGAGGCTGTTTTCGGCTGCGATATCGGATGCTCCCTTCTTGCCTGGGATTTTTTCAACTGCGACTCTGTTCAAACTCACCATGGCAGAACCGTTCCGGTTATTGTGGGCATGAAGAGGGCAAAGCCCGAACATATAGGCATTGCTTATATGGGCGACGGAGGCGGTTACGCCATCGGGGCGGGGCACATGGTAAACGCCGCATCTAGAAACGAAAAAATCACATGTATCCTTATAAACAACACCAATTACGGCATGACTGGCGGTCAGATGGCACCTACTACCATGCCGGGACAGAAAACTCAAACCACTCCTTACGGAAGAGATGTGGAGGAGACAGGTCCTCCGATGCAGGGACCGGAAATGGTTGCTTCCATCACCAGTGATAGGGCTTATGTGGCAAGAGGAACGGTCACCAAGTATGTTCAGCTTAAGAAGATGCTGAAGAAGGCTCTCCAGAACCAGATTGACGGGAGGGGTTTTTCTTTTGTGGAAATTCTTTCCGCCTGTCCCACAAACTGGAGAACGAATGCAAGAGAAACACTCGATTTTGTTGATAAAGAACTTACAAAATATTTTAAAGTAGGCGAATTAAAAGTCCCTGAAGGTTTGAAATAAATATCATAAACATTTTTAAATGGAGGAGAAAGATGCTCAGTAAAATAATCCTTGCCGGCGAGGGAGGCCAGGGAGTTCAAACAATAGCGCAGATACTGGCGGATGCCGCTGTCGCTGAGAACAAGGAAGTCTGCTACATCCCCAATTTTGGAGTGGAGCAGAGAGGCGGAGTTTCCATAGCATTTGTCCAGATAGGGGATGAGCCGGTAAGCTTCCCCAAATTTATCAAAGGAGATATAGTCATTGCTTTAAGCTGCAGGGCGGTGGAGAGAACGGAACAATATGTGGGAAAGAATACGGTTTTTGTATACGATTCCACTTCAAACTGCAACAGCCCGCAAGCTCAGGCAAAGGCTGTAAAAGGAATACCGGCTCTCAATGTGGCTAACAGTGAGCTTACCCCCAGAGTCTTTAACATGATCATTTTGGGAGCGGTGCTTGGCGCAACAAATGTTGTAAAAATTGAATCCGTCGAAGGAGTCATTGACCAGAAACTGGGAAAGAAATTTGAGAAAGATCCCGGGCTCAGGGAATTGAATGTCAAGGCTCTAAGACGGGGCATGGAGATGGTGGCATAAAATGCAGGAAATAGCAATAGAAGGAACAACAAAAGAAGGTCCAAAGGCAATACTTACAATGTTTTCAGCCTATTGTAAAGGCTGCGGGCTTTGCATAGAAGCCTGCAATTTCAAGGCTCTTGACTGGTCAGATACTCTTGGAGTATTCGGCACTTCCATGCCGCTCCCGGACATGGAAAAGTGCACAGGCTGCGGTATTTGCGTGATGCAGTGCCCCGACTGTGCCATTATTGTAGAGAAAAAGAAATAACAACCTCTGCGGAAAACCGCTTGAAAGCAGGATTTACAAGGTTTTTGTCCAAATATTCCAGTGGTTTTTTTTGTATCTATTTAAAGTTTTTGAAAGAGAGTTGATAAGATGAGAGAAGTTCTCTCCTTTAATGAATTAAGAGCGCCCTTAAAATCCTTTCAGGCATTACAGGAAGCATCAAGATGTCTTTACTGTTTTGACGCACCCTGCCGGAAAGGCTGTCCGGCGGATATTGATGTGCCGGGTTTTATCAAGGCTTTAAAGACGGGTAATTTGAAGAGGGCTGCCCGTCTTATTTTTGATGCAAACATTCTGGGGAACTCCTGCGGAAGAGTATGTCCAACCGAACTCCTATGCGAAAAGGGGTGCAGCACAAAACTTATAAACAGCCCGATTGCGATAGGCGCTCTGCAAAGCTATATAATGGATCATGCTCCGGTGGACATTCCCGGGGAAATCCCCCCAGCCCCCTTTAATAAAGGGAGGAGCGAAGCAGGGGGAATTCAAAAAAAAGTTGCTGTTATCGGCTCCGGTCCGGCCGGGCTTGCCTGTGCGGCAGAGCTTGCCAGGCTTGGCTATCCGGTGGATGTATACGAATCAAGGGAAAAAACCGGAGGAATGTTAAGATACGGCGTTCCAAAGTACAGGCTTCCCGAAAGAGTAATCGAAGAGGAAGTTTCCCGCGTTAAAGCCAGGGGAGTTAATTTTATCGTTTCCTCACCTGTGGCGGAAGACCTTAATAAACTCTTGAAATCAGAATACTGCGCTGTTTTTGTTTCTTCAGGCTTAAGCAAATCACAGCATCTTAATATTCCTCCGGTTTTTGCCCTTGATTCGTATACATCC
>JAMDEM010000195.1:0-1049 GCA_023486985.1 Bacillota bacterium | reverse complement strand
ACAGCATCTTAATATTCCCGGCGAGAAATTAAAAGGCGTTCATCTTGCCATGGATTTTCTTGCCCGGGTTTCCGAAGGCGCGGCTGGAAAGCCGGGAGACAAGGTGGCGGTTATCGGCGGCGGAGATGTTGCCTTCGATTGCGCCCGCTCTGCTTTAAGGCTTGGCTCGGCTTCGGTGTTGCTCGTTTACCGCAGAACCGGCGCTGAAATGCCGGCACTGGCGCATGAAATAAAGGAAGGACAGGATGAAGGAATTGTCTTTAACTATCTTACCGCACCGGAAGCAATTATTGATGACGGTAAGGGGAAAGTTGCGGGATTGCAGTGCGTGAGGATGGAGCTTGGAGAGCCAGACTCTTCCGGAAGAAGAAAACCCGTGCCGGTTAAGGATTCATCATTTAAGATTCTCTGCGATTCCGTTATTCTTGCCATAGGCCAGGCGCCTTCTTCAATAGTTGATAAGATGCTTCCCGGGGCAAAGAAAAATTCAAAAGGCTTGCCGGAAGTGAATTCTGAAACTCTTGCCACGAACCTGCCCGGAATTTTCGCCGGCGGAGATATCATAAACGGCGGAACAACCGTTGTGCAGGCTGTGGCAGAAGGCAAGCGCGCCGCAAGAGGAATTCATAAATTTTTAGATTAAAAATGGAAAGGTTTGTAGTGGTCGAACTTGTTCGACTCGGTAAAAACGGGTTGATGAAGCAACCTACCCCCTTTAAATCCCACTCAGTCCCCCTTTAGTAAAGGGGGTTGGGGGGTTAGTAAGAAGTATTTTTCGAGGCAGGAGGACATTTTTTATGGCAGATCTTTCACTGGAATTTTGCGGGGTAAAATTTCCCGATCCCTTCACTCTTGCAGCCGCTCCGCCCACGGACAGCGGCGAGATGATAAAAAGAGCCTTTGACGCGGGCTGGAGTTCCGCCGTCTGCAAGACAATGGCGATGGAAAAAGAAGAAGTAAGCCTTGTTTATCCCATGATGCACTCCCTTCCCTTTGAGGGAAGAAAAGTCATGGGGCTTGAAAATATTGACCTTATCTCCGAGAGGCAT
>JAMDEM010000202.1:540-8293 GCA_023486985.1 Bacillota bacterium | reverse complement strand
TGCAGGAAAAGGAGAAGGAACTGGCAAAATACCAGGCTTATGAACTAGTAGAAACCGCAAAAATTGTTGAAGACGTGAAACTGATTGCCGCAGTTATCCCGGGGTCAGCCAGGGAAATACTGCGTTCCATGGGCGATAATTTAAAAGCAAAGCTTGGTTCAGGAATTATTGTTCTGGGAAGCGAGGTTGAAGGTAAAGCAGTTTTAATATCCATGGTGACAAAGGATTTGATTGAAAAAGGTTTTAATGCAGGCAGTATTCTTTCACAGATTGCTTCAATAATTGAAGGAAGCGGCGGTGGCAGGGCTGATATGGCTCAGGCAGGCGGCAAAAACCCTGCAAAATTAAAAGAAGCAATTGATAAAGTTGAGTTTTTGATTCGAAGCGGTACTGCTTTATCAAAAAAATAGCAGTATAGAGGTAAAAAATGAGTATTCTTGCTCCAAGAGGGACATATGACGTAATGCCCGATGAATCGGCAAATTGGATTTTTGTTGAGGAAAAAGCCAGGGAAATTTCGTGGATATACGGCTACAGCGAAGTACGCACTCCTATTTTGAAGCTTCGGAGCTTTTTTTCCCGGGGAATTGGGGAAGAGACAGACATCGTTGAAAAAGAGATGTACACCTTCCCGGATAAGAAGGGTAGAAGCCTTACTCTAAGGCCTGAGGGAACAGCGTCTGTTGTGAGAGCTTATCTTGAAAGAAAAGTGCCTCAGGACAGGCTTTTTAAGGCATATTATATCGGGCCGTTTTTCCGGTACGAAAGGCCCCAGGCAGGCAGGTACCGCCAGTTTTACCAGTGGGGCATTGAGGCTATAGGTTCCATGGATCCCGCCCTTGATGTGGAGACTATAAAAGTGGCAATGGCTTTTTATTCATCCCTGGGACTGAAAAATCTCTCATGCGATATAAACTCTATTGGATGCAGAAACTGCAGAACCCCGTATAAGGAAGCTTTGAAAGAATATTTTAAGGATAAAGTTGAGCATATGTGTCCCGACTGCCGGAGAAGACTTGATAAAAATCCTCTCAGGATACTTGACTGCAAGAGAGAATCCTGCATCGAACCGGTGAAGGGAAGCCCGGTTATGATTGACTTTCTGTGTGACGATTGCCGGGTTCATTTTGAGAATCTAAAAAATTATTTGAGTCTTTTGAATATCCCGTTTAAACTGAATCCCTTTATTGTAAGGGGCCTGGATTATTATACAAAAACCGTTTATGAGGTTGTATCTAATTCTCTTGGCGCGCAGAATTCTTTATGCGGCGGCGGAAGATACGATAATCTCATCGAAGATCTTGGAGGTCCTTCTGTTCCTGCAGTCGGTTTTGCCGCAGGGCTGGAGCGTGCGATAATGGTTATGGAAAAGGAAGGCGGCGCTTTCACTGAAAAATCAAAGACTGAAGTTTTTTTTATTTCCATGGGCGTAGAGGCAAAGAAAGCTGCATCAAAGCTTCTGGATGGAGTGCGCAGCGCCGGTATAATGGCTGAGACCGATTATCTGGGCAGGAGTATAAAGACACAGATGAAGGAAGCCGGCCGGCTGGGCGCCAAATTTGTGGCATTAATCGGCGATGAAGAACTGAAAAGCAATTCAATCACGGTTAAGGATATGGTGAAAAAAGAGCAGGAAAGTGTAAGAACGGAAGAGCTTGTAAAATATTTAAAAGAAAAAAATCAGAACAAATAAGCAAAATAACCCCACCTAACCTCCCCTTAATTTAAGGGGAGGGATAAAGAATTATCCTAACCTCCTTTAATAAAGGATGCAGGGTGAGTAAGTCATCCCCCTCTTTGTCAAAGAGGGGGGGAGTTAATAAGGCAAGCTTGTTTTCTCACGTTCTTTCACAGGCGTGCGCCTGTGATGTTAATAGTTCGAAAATAATAATGAAATGGAGCATAAGAGTTTGCGCATAAATTATAACCTGATAAACAAGATTATAGACATTGCGGAAGAAAACAACCTTGATGAACTTGCGGTGGGCTGGAAAGATTTTAAGGTTAAGATAAAAAGAGGCGCCAGGGAAGGTATTCCTGTATATAATATTGTGCAGGCAGGAGTGCCTCAATCTAAGCCGTCTGGTTTAGAAACCCTGCAGGAAAAGGAATCTTTTGAATCGAATTTAATTAAAGTAACCTCGCCTCTGGCTGGGATTTTTTATGCCGCCCCTAGACCAGGGGTTGAGCCGTTTGTTAAGCTGGGTGAAGAGGTGGAACCCGGAAAAACTCTTTGCATAATTGAAGCAATGAAGCTTATGAATGAAATTACCAGCGAAGTTCATGGGAAAATTGCAAGTATAAAAGTACATAACGCGCAGGTGGTTGAAGCCGGTCAAGTCCTTTTCTTGATAGAGCCCCTGTAACATAACCGGAGGATTTGTGAAGACCTTCAGACGACTTATTTCTTATCTTCTTCCATACTGGAAGTATCTGGTTGTGGCATTTGTTTGCACTGTTCTCATAAACGCCTCAATGCTTGCCCAGCCTTTGTTTTTAAAAATATTTACTGATAAAGTCCTGATGGGTAAGGATATAAAGATCCTCAATTTCCTCATTCTTGGCTTTCTGGGTCTTATTGTTATTAAAGGCTTTTTCACATATGCTCAAAATTACATGCTCGATATGGGAGGACAGTCTTCCCTTAAAAAGATGAGAGACCATGTCTTCCAGCATATCCAGTTTCTTCCCATGGTGTTCTTTGAAAGATGGCGTCTGGGCGAGATTATGTCAAGAGCCACCAACGATATAATGATGTCTTCCTTTCTTTCCTCAGAAATCATGAAACTGGTAAGTGACCTTGTAGTAGTTGCGGGAGCCCTTTCCTGGATGTTTTATAAAGACTGGAGCCTTACATTATTGAGCCTGGTGGTCAGCCCTTTAATATCAATAGCAATTACAAAATTTGGAAAACATATGAAAAAAGCCACCGACCGCCTCCAGGCAAAGGCGGCAGATCTTTCAAATATTCTTTACGAAGCTTTATTTAACATTAAGGTTGTGAAGTCATTTACAAGAGAAAAATTTGAAATTGAAAAATTTGAAAATATAACTCATGAAAATTTTTGGGCGCAGATAAGAAGAACACAGATAGTGGGCACTCAGGCGCCTGTGGTGGAGTTTCTTGGAACTCTTGGAATATGTATTGTTATATGGTATGGGGCTTATGAAATCATTATCGGCAAGTTCACCATGGGTGAAATGATGGCGTACTGGGGTTACATGGTGATAGCTGTTCAGCCTCTTTCGCGGGTTGCAACCACCCTTGCCAATTTTCAGGCCGCCTTTGCCGCAGCAGAAAGGGTTTTTGAGATTCTTGACCATCCCACCGAAGTCAAGGACAGCGCTGATGCTGTGGAAATGCCTTCCATAAAAGGCAGGATAGAGTTTGATGACATATCTTTTTCCTACGATAAAAAAGGAAGCCTTGTCCTGAAGGAGATAAACCTTGCCATAAATGAAGGAGAAATTCTTGCCCTGGTGGGACCAAACGGGGCTGGAAAAACAAGCCTTGTTAATCTGGTGCCAAAATTCTATGAACCAATCAAGGGCGCTGTTAAGGTTGACGGCATGGATATCAGGAAGTTCAAGCTGGAGTCCTTAAGAAAACAGATTGCCATCGTTCCGCAGGAGACCATGCTTTTTGGCGGAACAGCCAAAGAAAATATTTCTTACGGCAAGCTTGATGCAACCATGGATGAGATTGTAGCTGCGGCGAAAGCCGCCAATGCCCATAATTTTATCATGGCTTTGCCAAAGCAATATGATACGCCTTTAGGCGAAAGGGCAATGAAACTTTCAGGCGGACAGAGGCAGAGACTTTCCATTGCCAGAGCGATTTTAAGAAATCCAAAAATTTTGATTTTAGATGAGGCAACTTCCTCCCTTGACCCTGAATCGGAAAATCAGGTGCAGGATGCAATTGAAAGACTGATGAAGGGAAGGACGTGCCTCGTCATAGCCCACCGCTTATCAACGGTGCGAAATGCAAATAAAATTGCTGTTATGGAGGACGGCAGGGTGGTGGAGACTGGAACTCATATGGAACTGCTGGAAAGGTGCGGAACTTACACAAGACTTTATGAAGCACAGCTACAGAATCTGGAGGCTATTTAATTTTGAAGATAGTTTCAGTAGTGGGCGCCAGGCCCCAGTTTATAAAAGCTTCAATGCTATCAAAGAAGCTGTCGGGAAAGTTTAATGAAGTTCTGGTTCACACCGGACAGCATTATGATTACGGAATGTCGCAGGTTTTTTTTGACGAGCTTGAACTAAGAGAGCCTGATTACAATCTGGGCGTGGGTTCGGGAAGCCACGGATGGCAGACTGGAAACATGCTCATAAAGATAGAAGAAGTGCTTCTTAAGGAAGAGCCTGATTTTCTGCTTATTTACGGAGACACCAATTCTACTATTGCCGGAGCCCTGGCAGCGGCAAAACTTAAAATTCCCGCCGCCCATGTAGAGGCAGGTCTTAGAAGTTTCACTCAGATTCCAGAGGAAATTAACCGGGTGGTAAGCGACCATCTTTCCACTCTTCTTTTCTGCCCCACCAGAACTGCCCTGTTGAACCTGAAAAAGGAAGGCATATCAAACGGGGTCCACTGGGTCGGGGATGTTATGTTTGACTCTCTTGTTTATTTTTCAGCCAAAGCAGGAGAGAGGGGATTTCTTGAAAAGCTTTCTTTAAAGCCTAAAGAATATATTCTTATAACTCTGCACCGGGAGGAAAACACAGATAACTCTGAAAGACTCCAGGAGATAGTTAGCTCTCTGGTAGAAATTGAGGAAACGATAGTTTTTCCAATGCACCCCAGAACTTTAAAAGTCTTGACCCGGATGGGCTGGAAAGATAAAATAGGTAGAAACGTAAAAATAATAGAACCGGTCGGATATCTTGATATGATTCTTCTTGAGAAGGAAGCAAAAATGATTCTTACCGATTCCGGCGGGGTGCAGAAAGAGGCATATATGCTCGGCATACCCTGCGTAACTTTAAGGGAAGAAACAGAGTGGGTGGAAACGGTTGAAGCAGGCTGGAACATGATTGCAGGCAGGCGCGGAGAAAAAATAATCCAGGCGGCGAAAAATTTTAAGCCGGCCGGCGAAAGGCCGGATATTTTTGGAAAAGGAAATGCCGCAGAAAAGATAGCTGAAGTTTTATGGGATTACAGTACGCTCATAAAAGGAAATAAAGGTTCTTAAGTGTTTAAGAACACTTAACGGTAGTGGCAGACCTTGGTCTGCTGAAGGCAAAGCAAGGTGCGTCCCGACCGATTAGGGAGGGCTTGCACTGCTATAATGTCATTGCGAGAAGCGCAGCGACGAAGCAATCTCTTATGATGGGATTGCCACGGTCGCATATAGCGACCTCGCAACGGGTTTTGGCTGGAACTTCTTGGCGAGCAAGGGGCGAGTCTAGAAGGTTCCGCAAAACCCTGATTTCAAGGATGAAGCCGAGCGCGCTGCTCGTCGAGAGCGAAGCTAAAAATTAAGCTTTGCCACTACAAGTACAACAATGAAAGAAAGGTAATAAAGTGCTGGACATTAAAGAGGAAGCAATTGTAAAAGAAAAAATCATTAATAAAACCGCAAAAATTGCCGTTGTGGGCCTTGGTTATGTAGGTCTGCCTCTTGCAATGGGGTTTGCCAAATCGGGCTTTCATGTTGACGGAATAGAAGACAACCCGGAAAGAGCTTCCAAGGTAAACAAAGGAATCAATTACATTCTTAACGGGGATACAGAATTAAAAGAACTTGTTGAAAAAGGGTTCATCAAGTCTTCGGGAGATTATTCAATTCTCAGCGAATCGGATATAATATTAATCTGCGTTCCCACGCCCCTTACCAAACATAGGGAGCCTGACATATCTTATGTGGTTTCCGTAACGGAGCATGTTGCAGAGTTTTTGCGCAGGGGACAGCTCGTTGTTCTTGAAAGCACCACCTATCCTGGAACTACTCAAGAAGTCATGCTGCCAAGACTTGAAAAGGGCGGATTGAAGGTGGGCAAAGATTTTTATCTTGCCTTTTCCCCAGAGCGGGTTGATCCGGGAAACAAAGTCTATACAACTGAAAATACGCCGAAGATAATAGGCGGCGTAACGCCTGCCTGCACTTCACTCACAAAAACATTGTATGAACAGGTTATCAGCGAAGTTCATCCGGCTTCTTCGCCCAAAACTGCCGAGATGGTTAAGCTTCTGGAAAATATATTCAGGTCTGTAAATATCGCTCTTGTAAACGAGCTTGCTCTTCTCTCCGGCCGGATGGGAATAAATATATGGGAAGTTATTGATCTTGCTTCCACAAAGCCTTACGGGTTTATGCCTTTCTATCCCGGTCCCGGGCTGGGCGGACACTGTATTCCTATTGACCCCTTTTATCTCACCTGGAAGGCGCGCGAATATGATTTCCAGACAAAATTTATTGAACTTGCCGGGGAGATTAACGCTCACATGCCATACCATGTTGTTTCACTGGTGATTGATGCTCTGGCTTCCCAGAAGAAAAGCTTAAACGGGGCAAAAATTTTAGTTCTTGGAGCGGCATACAAGAAAGATATAGACGATGGAAGAGAATCGCCGTCGTTGAAAATAATCGAGATTCTCTTGGATAAAAAAGCCCTTATTTCATATAATGACGATTTTATACCTTCAATAAAAGCCGGAGGCAAAATTTACAAGTCAGTGAATTTAAAGGGCATCGAGGACTATGACTGCGTGGTTATTGCCACGGATCACAGTTATTATGATTATAAAAACATTGTTGAGAAAGCAAAGCTCATTGTTGATGCCAGGAATGCCACTGGAAGGCGCGGTCTTTCAAAAGTTTTTATCCTGTAGGAGTGCTTTAAATGACAAAAGTTGCTGTTATCGGCTGCGGAATGTGGGGCACCAATCTTGTAAGGAATTTTCATAGCCTTGGTGCTTTAAAAAGTGCCTGTGATTTTGATGAAAATAAATTAAATAAACTTGCACAGGAACTGCCCGGTGTGGCTTTTACAAAAAATTACGAGGAAATTCTTTCCGATAAAGAAATAGATGCTGTTGCCATTGCCACGCCTCCGGTAACCCACTATGAAGTTGCTGTAAAAGCTCTTGAGGCTTCAAAAAATGTTTTTGTCGAAAAACCTTTAACTCTAAATATTGCAGATAGCCGTAAACTGATTGAAACAGCCCGCAAGAAGGGTTTAATATTGATGGTGGGCCATCTCCTTCTTTACCATCCATCAATTTTAAAATTAAAAGAACTTATAATGGCAGGCGCCCTGGGAGATGTTTTTCATCTTTTTTCCAGAAGGCTTAATACCGGCAGGGTAAGAAGAGAAGAAAACGTTCTCTGGAGTCTTGCACCTCACGATATTGCAGTTATGCTTTTTCTTCTGGATGAAGAGCCGGTTGAGATAAGTTGTGTGGGCGGGAAATATATCCAGAAAGAAATTGAGGATGTAGCTTTTCTTACTCTTATCTTTTCAAACGGCAGGGTGGGGAACATTCATGTGAGCTGGCTTAATCCTGAAAAGGAAAGAAAGCTCATGGTTGTTGGAAGCCGGGGGATGGCAGTTGTTGACGAGGTTAACCCGAACAAAAAGCTGGTTCTATTTGATAAATATGTTGACCCTCAAACTCTTCAGATTAAGGGAACAGAGGTTCAGGTTGTCCCCGTGCCGGATGAAGAGCCTTTAAGAGCCGAGTGCAGGCATTTTCTGGAATGCGTTGCAGAGAAAAAGCCGCCCCGGCTTCCAACAACCT
>JAMDEM010000202.1:0-530 GCA_023486985.1 Bacillota bacterium | reverse complement strand
CGGTTGAGATAAGTTGTGTGGGCGGGAAGGTTTGCAGGTAATAAAAGTTCTCTCAGCCGCGGAGGAATCAATGAAAAATAATGCGAAATGGGTGAAGATTGAAGATGAAAAATTTCATTCACGAATCAGTTAAAGCAGGGAAAAATTTAAAAACCGGATATTTTTCCGTTATCAACGAAAATGTGAAGCTGGGCGATAATGTAAGCATTGGAAACTGCGTAACCATTTATCCCGGAACAATTATCGGAGACAATGTCAGGATTGATGACAATTCTGTTATAGGCAAACAGCCTTACATTGCCCCGACCAGCACTTTGAGAAAAAGAGGAGACCTGGACGAGAAACCCCTTCCTCCCCTTGAGCTTGGCTCAAATACCTTTGTAGGCGCCTGTGCAGTTCTTTATGCGGGAAGCACCATTGGAGATAACTCACTGGTTGCTGATTTAGCTTCCGTCCGGGAACACTGCAAAATAGGAAAATACGTAATTGTCGGCAGAGGCGTTACAATTGAAAACAAATGCACTGTCCGT
>JAMDEM010000070.1 GCA_023486985.1 Bacillota bacterium | reverse complement strand
AAATTCATACTGCAGAACTAGAAGCTAATATCAAGAGTAGGATTAAGGACTCTAATTGATGGATCCAAATTCATATAAGTGCCGCCCGGTCCAGGACCTCCGCCCGGGGGAGGCATATTTCCGCCGGGTGTTCCGCCGTAGTTTGTAACAATCTGTCCCACTGTTGGAGGCAGATTTACAGGTTCTTTATCAGTAAAAAAATTCGATAGATTTTGTTCTTCTTCAGGATTTAACCCCACGCGGGTTGATGTGCTAGCCTCTTCAGTGTAAACACTGGTTTTTCCATTTGTTAATCTGACAGTAGTTAATTTATACCCTCCTTCATAGCTTTGCTTATATATTGTTCCATCAGGACTACAGGTCATAGTGTCGCCGGCATGTAATGTAACAGAAGTAATAAGGTTACCATCAGAGTCGTAAAACTTATATTCAGCATCACCGTTAAACATATATATTTCAGTATTTCCATCACCGGGCAATTTAGTAACGGAATCTGCTCCCTGTCTGGTAACTTTTTCCTGTACAATTAAAAAATCTGTTCCCCGGGCGGCAAGCACACCGTTAGGAGTTTTAACTTCAAATTTTGATTCCTTCCCTGTGAACTTGCCAGTCTTGACTCTAAGGGCTCCAATATCAAGTTTTAACTTAGCAATTCTTGATTGTTCATTCATCTGGAACTTTGAAATCTCCACAACTGTGCTGGACCCCATTTTAATAATTGTCTGATCCGCCAGCCTGATATTTGCTATTGAATTTTCCAGGGTTCTTGCTTTGTCCCCGTCCTTTAACATACGTGACTGCCAGATTCCAACCCATGCAGTCTGGTCAGCTTTCTGGCTTTCAACCCTGCCGCTTACTTTAACAACAAGCTTCCAGTCAGGGGATGTTGCCATGCTTGGCTGTGGCAAAAGTAGAAGAGTGCATATTGCCAGAATAAACATAAAGACAAACTTCAGATTCTGTTTCAAATTTTCATCTCCCTATCAGTTTTTTTGAAATTCTTTTCACAATTATACTATATCCACCCATTAAATTCAATATAATAATCAAGACAGATCAACAATTTTTAAGATGTTTCGTTTCTGTAATTTGAAAGATAAAAAGCGAGGCATTAGTGCTCGCTTTTCTAAAATTCCCAAATTTATACTGCAGAATTAGAAGCTAATATCAAGAGTAGGATTCAGGACTCTAATTGATGGATCCAAATTCATATAAGTGCTGCCCGGTCCAGGACCTCCGCCCGGGGGAGGCATATTTCCGCCGGGAGGACCCGGAAAAATGGTTAAGAACTGTCCTGTCGTCAAATTTACCGGCACAGGTTCTTCATTAGGAGATATAAAGATGTCAACAGATGAGTCTGCCGGTGTCCACGCTGATAGATGCATATTACCATACCCAAAGGCGTCGTATGTGTTGTTGTTTGTGTTTGCAGGGGTTAGGCGGCTTTTAGCGTATGCACCATATAACCACAAACTCGACTGGTTGGTGTCGTTTGTGTTTGCAGGTGTGTATGCATTGCTGGGAGATTGGTGAAGCATTGGAGTTGTAGTTCCCGGAATTGACGGGAACTGAAAAGCGTTGGGTATTAAAACTCCGCCAGGGGTGACTGTGCAGGTGTTACCTGCAAGAAGAGTGATACTTGTGCGGCCGTTATTGACATCTAGAACGCCGCTGAAAACTATAATATTGGTGTTTCCCCCGGGTCCCTGCTTTGTAACCTTTTCTTGTTTGACATAAAAATCAGTTCCTCTTGCCGCAAGCACAGCGTTGGGTGTTTTAACTTCAAATTTTGATTCCTTTCCCGAGAACTTGCCGACCTTAACTCTAATTACCCCGGCATCCATCTTTAGCTGAGCAAGCCTTGATTGTTCAGTCAGCTGAAATTTTGCCATTTCAACGACAGTGTTAGGACCCATCTTAATAATACTCTGGTCAGCCAGTCTAATGTTTGCTAATGACTTGTCAAGAGTTCTGGCTTTGTCGCCGTCCTCAAGCATGCGGGATCTCCAGATTCCCACCCAGGAAGTCTGGTCAGCTTTCTGGCTTTCAACTGTGCCCGTTAATTTTACCACAAGTTTCCAATTTGGGGATATTCCCCAGCCCGGCAGAAGTAAAAAAACAAGCAGGGAAACCGATACAATACCAATTATCGCTAAAATTATTTTTTTATTCATTCTTTTCACTCTCCTATTTGAAGAATGTTGGCACATATTCTTCCTATAAGATATTTTCCCTTCTCAGGTTATATTAAACTATTTTAAGTGACTTAAGTCCCTAAAGCTAAGAAGGTATCAGCAGGGATTTCAAAGAAACTGTGGAAAATTTTTATCAAAGGAAGTGCTGAGTTCATGCCGCGAAAATCTCCAATTCAAAAACCAGAAGAATATGCTCCTCTTGCTGACCGGATGCGTCCCCGCGGTCTTGATGAATTCCTGGGCCAGGAAGATATTCTTGGTGAGGGCAGGCTTCTTAGAAAAGCCATTGAAGATGATAACTTATTTTCATTTATCTTATGGGGCCCTCCGGGATGCGGCAAAACCACTCTTGCCAGGATAATTTCCACAAGAACAGAATCTAGCACCGCCGAATTCAGCGCGGTTACATCCGGCATTGCTGAAGTTAAACAGGTGATAAAAGAAGCAGCGGCAAGGCTTAAAGCTTATGGCCGGAAAACCATAATTTTTATTGACGAGATCCACAGGTTTAATAAAGCCCAGCAGGATGCTTTCCTTCCACATGTGGAAAACGGCACAATCATTCTTATCGGCGCCACTACTGAAAACCCGTATTTTGAAGTAATTTCACCTCTTGCTTCAAGGATGAGAATTTATCAATTAAAACAGTTAACAGATGAACATTTAAAAGTTATCGCTCAAAGAGCTTTGGAAAATAAAGAAAGAGGTATGGGCAGAGAAAAGATAAAGATCGAAGAAGATGCTCTGGAGTTTATAATATCGGCTTCCGGCGGTGATGCAAGGTTTATTTTAAACACCCTGGAGCTTGCCGGGAAATTAAAGCTAAAAGAAGAAGAGGGCTGGAAAATTATTAACATGGATGCCGCTCTTGATGCCCTCCAGAAAAAAGCTGTCCTTTATGACCGTCAGGCTGATTACCACTACGACACAATTTCCGCCTTCATAAAAAGTTTGAGAGGCGGCGACCCGGACGCAGCTCTTTACTGGATGGCGAGAATGATTGAGGCGGGGGAAGATCCTTTGTTTATCGCAAGGCGGATGGTTATCGCAGCAAGCGAAGATGTAGGCAACGCTGACCCTTTTGCCGTTTTACTGGCTGTTGCCGCGTTTCAGACAGTGCAATTTGTGGGAATGCCGGAAGGCAGAATTCCCCTGGCTCAGGCAGCTTCATATATTGCTTCTGCGCCAAAATCCAATGCCGCTTACCTGGGTATTGAAAAAGCACTTAAGGACGTTCTCGAAAAATCAATTCAGCCTGTGCCCCTTCACCTTAGAAATCCGGCTTTCAAGGGAGCTGAGGATTTAGGCTATGGGAAGGAGTATAAATATGCCCATGACTTCACGGGCCACTTTGTCTTCCAGCAGTACCTTCCCGACAACCTGATACATGAAGTTTATTACAAGCCGGGCGATGAAGGTCATGAAGCTAAAATCAAAGAGCGTTTAAAAAAACGCTGGCCTAATAAAAATTATACGTAAGTTTAACTTTAACGGAAAATGGATATAATAAAAACTACATGATAAAAAAATTCGCTAAAAAAGGGAAAAAATATCATGAGAAGAATATAATTCTAGAATTACCGGAAGGAGGTGAAATACATGGAAGAAGGAAAGGGATTGGGATTTGTCCTGGGATTATTAATGGGAACTCTTTTAGGCGCTGCCATAGCAGTGCTCCTTGCGCCTCATTCAGGTGAAGAGACCCGAGAAATATTGAAAGACAAGGCACTTGAAGTAAGGGAAAAAGCAAAGGAGCTTGCTTCTGATTTCAGGGAAGATGCCGATGAATGGATGGAGAAAGGTAAAGCCGTAATTCAGGAGAAAAAAGAGGAGTTCCTTAAGGCAATCTCTCGTGGAAAAAAGGAAGCCATCGAATAAGTGTAATTTTTTGATGAAGTTTTTCGACGAAGTTTAAGGAAGAAAGATAACTTTTTTCTTATATTTATTTTATTTTCGAGCTATTAAAATCTCAGGCGCACGCCCATGAAATAACGGGAGAAAACAAGCTTTGCTTATTTTCGAGCTATTAAAATCTCAGGCGCACGCCCATGAAATAACGGGAGAAAACAAGCTCTGCTTATTTAACCCTGTTTAAATGCAAAAGGAGGAATGCTAGTGGATATCAAGGTCGCTACAAAGCCTATTAAAGACAAAGCTCATGCTGTGGAAGTGCAAGGTGAAATTGATGTATATTCGTCTCCTAAGGTGAAAGAAGCAATAAATGAGCTGATTGAAAAGGGTAACTATACTTTGATTATTAACCTTGAAGGAGTACGATACATTGACAGTACGGGCCTTGGGGTTTTAATCGGGGCTTTGAAAAAAGTCAGGGAACATAACGGCAGCATCAGCTTAATATGCACCAATCCGCAGATCAAAAAGATATTTAATATTACCGGGCTGGTGAAAATTTTCGGAATTTATAAGAATGAAGAAGAATCTTTGAAGAGTTTGGCATAGAGGAGTGCTGCTGAATGGATGCCTTAGCCGGCAATAAGGTATTTTTGAGGATACCCAGCAAACCAGAATATGTTGGTATCGTGCGCCTTGCAATATCTGGTATTGCAAACAGGTTAAGATTCAGTTATGAAGATACTGAAGATTTGAAACTTGCCGTGGCAGAGGCATGCAACAGTGCTATTCACCATGCGAAATACATAGATGACATCCTTGTTGACTGTGAAGTTAAAGCCGACATGATAATAATTACCGTAAAAGACAGCGGCAAGGGTACTGACAAGTATAAGGAAAAAGTCTTACCGGAATCTTCTGAGAATGATGAAAAAATGGGACTCTTTCTGATAGAGACGCTTATGGACAGCGTTGAACATAGAATTGAGCCTCACGGCGGACTTTTTATCCGCATGGTGAAAAAACTTACCAAAGGTGAAACAATTGAACGGCAAAGCAGCCACCCGTAATGGAATAAATGCCTGGGATAAGGAAAAAATAAGAGGCCTCTTCTTAAAATATCAGAGAGACCATGACCCTGCATCCAGAGACGAGCTGGTATTGATTCACATGAATCTTGTGAGATACCTTGCTTATAAGTTTGCAAATAGAGGCGAATCTCTGGATGATTTAATTCAAGTGGGTTCAATCGGCTTGATTAAGGCAGTGGAAAGATTCGACTATGCTAAAGGTGCGGAATTTTCTACTTATGCCACGCCAACGATTGTGGGAGAAATAAAGAGATATTTCCGCGACAAAAGATGGGCTTTTAAAGCTCCAAGGAAACTTCAGGAACTGCATGTCGCCATTAATAAAGTTATGGAAGAGCTGGTGGCAAAATTAAACCGGTCGCCTACTATCTCTGAACTTGCCCTGCAAATGAATGTAACTGACGAAGAGATTCTTGAAGCCCAGGAACTTGGACAGGCATATAACCTGCTTTCCCTGAATTCGGAAATGGAGACAGATGACAAAAAAGTTTCCAACCTTCTGGATTACCTTGGACAGTTAGACTTCAGCCTTGAGAATCTTGAAAACCAATTGATACTGGAAAAAGCTTTCTTAAGGCTTAATAAAAGAGAGCAGCTTGTAATATATCTCAGATTTTATGAAAACCTCTCACAGAGAGAGATAGCCAGAAACCTCAAAATTTCCCAGATGCATGTTTCAAGACTTCAGCGAAAAGCTCTTGAAAAACTGCAAAGCTTCCTCTCAGAATTACGAACCGTTTAATCAAATTCCACTTGCCTTATGTTTTCTCTCCTGCTTGGAAAAGGAAAAATTTCTCAATTGATAGAATTAAACCTATAGCAGAACTTGAGGCTGCTATATTTTTATATAGAAAGAGATTTTTATGTGGAGCAGTGTTGAATTAAGGGAAAGTTTTCTGTCATTTTTCAGGAGCAAAGAGCATCTTGTACTTCCAAGTTATTCATTGATACCTCTAAATGATCCTACGCTTTTAATAATCGGCGCCGGTATGGCGCCGCTCAAGCCGTATTTTAAGGGTGATGAAAAACCACCGTCACCAAGGATTGCAACCTGCCAGAAGTGCGTCCGGGCTGATGATATTGAGCATGTAGGAAGAACTATCAGGCATCATACTTTTTTTGAAATGCTGGGAAATTTTTCCTTTGGGGATTATTTCAAAGAGGGAGCAATTACCTGGGCATGGGAATATCTTACAGAAGTGATGAAACTTGACAAAGAACGGCTCTGGATAACGATTCATACCGATGATGACGAAGCGCATAAAATATGGAACGAAAAAGTCGGCATTCCGGCTGAAAAAATTGTAAGACTTTCTGATAATTTCTGGGGTCCTGTAGGTCCTACCGGTCCATGCGGTCCTGATTCAGAACTTTGCTACGACCTTGGTGAAGAGCTTGGCTGCGGCAAACCTGACTGCAAGCCTGGATGCGACTGCGACCGTTTCCTGGAAATATGGAACCTGGTCTTTACCGGCTTAAATAAAAATGAAAAAGGCGGATTTGAACCCTTGCCCAAAAAATGTATAGACACGGGCCTGGGTTTTGAGAGACTTTTAATGGTAATGCAGAATAAGCCCACACCTTATCACACTGACCTTTTTGAACCCTTTATGAGAAGGCTTGAAGAATTATCAGGCAGAAAGCATGAGAAAGAAGATGAAACAGCTTTTAGAGTGATAGCCGACCATGTAAGAGCCGTGGTTTTCATGCTGGCTGACGGAATCACTCCTTCAAACGAAGGAAGAGGGTATGTGCTTAGAAGGATTTTAAGAAGGGCAGTACGGTTTGGGAAGGGACTTGGATTACAGGCAGATTCATTTAAGAATCTCGTTGACCCGGTGATTCAGGTAATGGGAAACATATATACTGAATTAAAAGAAAAAAGAGATTATATTAAGAAAATAATTTCTGCTGAGGAAACAGGTTTTGAAAGAACCCTTGACCAGGGCACGGAAATTCTTGAAGGCATTATTTCGTCTGTCAAAAAAAGCGGAGATAAGGTAATAAAAGGTGAAGATGTTTTTAAGCTTTATGACACTTACGGCTTCCCTATGGAGCTTACAAGAGAGCTTGCCGAAGAGAAGGGAAATATTGTTGATGTGGAAGGATTCAACAAGTGTTTAGATGAGCAGAAAAACAGAAGTGGAAGACAGCCGTTAAAGATTGAGGCGGTTCATAATGCTAGATATGCAAAGACGCTAGAAACAGGATTTACACTGAACTCAACATATTCTGGCACTCCATTTGGCGATTGGGTATCAAATTTTGAATTTACAGGATACAAGAAGATTAAAGAAAAAACAAAAATTATTGCTTTAATCAAGGAAGGAAGTTTCCTTCAGGAATCGTCAGTTGTTGATGAAATCGAGATAATTCTTGAGAAAACCCCGTTTTATGCCGAAAGCGGCGGACAGATGGGGGATACAGGTGCTCTAAAGGCTCGCGGTCTTTTAATTAAAGTTTTGAACACTAAAAAAGGACATTCGGATATTCATATACATCACTGCAAAGTTGAAAAAGGCAGAGTAGAGCCTGGGATGGAAATTACTGCCGAAGTTGACAGGGAACGGCGCTTTGAAATAATGCGCCATCATACTGCAACACATATCCTCCAGACGGCTCTCAGGAATATTCTCGGCAGTCATGTAGCCCAGTCGGGTTCACTTGTTGCGCCAGACCGTTTGAGATTTGATTTTTCTCATTTTCAGGCAATGACACAGAATGAAATTGACAAAGTTGAAGCTCTTGTTAATGCAAAGATTCAAGAGAGTATTCCTGTTAAGACCTTCGAGCTGAAGCAGGATGAAGCCATTAAAAAAGGAGCAATAGCTTTCTTTGGGGATAAATACGGAGAAGTTGTAAGAATGGTGGAAGTAAAAGGCTTTTCAAAGGAACTTTGCGGCGGCACTCATGTTAAAAATACAGGCGCTATCGGCTCATTTAAAATTGTGGGTGAAAGCGCAATCGGAACCGGATTAAGAAGAATTGAAGCTGTTACCGGAATGTCAGCTATCAGGACATTCCGGGAATATGAATCTGCATTAAAGACAGCATCATCAACACTTAAAACAGCATTTTCCGGGGTTCCCTCGGCGATAGAAAAACTTAAGGAAGAGTCGAGAACTCTTGAGAAAAAGCTTTCGGAAAAGGAGAAGGACTTAACAGGAATAC
>JAMDEM010000114.1 GCA_023486985.1 Bacillota bacterium | reverse complement strand
AAAATTGAGCGCTTCGTAAAGAACTACAATCCCAAATCCAAGCCTTTCATTTGGACAGCCACTGCTGATTCAATTCTTGAAAAGGTTAAGCGACTTTGTAAATGTATTGCTGGGACGAGACACTAGTATCGCGTCCCAGCAATATTTTTACAAAGTTATGCGAGGGATGAAGTCCCAAAGCAATCTCAAAACGGGATTTCCCGCTTCGCCCATAATGATAAACTTTGTAAGGTTATTCATAGGACGAGATACTAGGAGCCTGCAATAAATAAAGAATAACGCCTTAATGATTAATAAGAAAAAATGAGGCATCCTAAAGATGTTAAATATGTTGGCAAGGAAGCCCAATGTTAGGCAATTCAAAAAAACAGAGCCTAAAAAAATTAGGACATCAGGGGTTTATGGTTTATTATTTGGGCGAGGAGCGACAAGAATGAATAAGAAAACATATATTTTCACTTTCAAAATGAAAAGTCCGGGGAGAGATTTTGGGGATTATCCAGATATAATTTCAAAAGCATTATTACGATTATGGGGTCAAATATCAACTCATTTCTCCTTTTTTAAAATTAGCACCGTTCATGGACTGCTTAATATTTCCATAAATTGGGCCCCAGCTATGCAAGCAATTCAAAATTCATACCAGCTTGAACAATTTTCACCCGAACAACTTTCAACGGGCAAAATACCAAAAGAACTTATGCAATTTGAAAAATGGGATAAATTCAATTTGAGATTAAAAGTAACACTTGATAATCTTGACTTCAAGTCAGATGTAAAAAAGAGAGAACTCGGAGAATACCTGCAAAACTACCTATATCATTTATTTCTTATTTCTAATCTATCAGCGCCAGGCTGCTTTAATCTATTTAATACCTCTTTAAAAAATAATACTTTTTTGAAAATTAACAACTCCACATTTCAACTCAGCTCGTCGTCATTTGACATTTCCTGGATAAGAAGTATTCAGAGTGGTTGGCCCAAAATAAAAAGTGTGTCTCTACCTAAAGTTCTCAAATGGTATAATAAATTAAACTTGGGTCTGCGGCAACTAGCCAATTCCAGGGTAGAACGTGGCCTTTTTGCTTTGCTTCATGTTTGCAAAGGAAATTCGCCACCTGATCCTACTGATTTGCTTTGGTTAGCCCATGCTTTAGAAGCCCTCTATGATGCTCCACAGTCCTCAATAGAAAAAACTTTGCGCAACCGAATATTTCTTGTCCTGGGATCGCCAGACAAAGATTCGAAAAAAGTTGAAAAAAATATTAAAGAATTTTACGATCTTCGTAGTAGATTTGTTCATGGAGACCTTCCTATCTCTATCCCTGATGAGGATAATGAACTCTTAGACAGTCGTATGCCCCCTTATTATGACACGTTGCTTGAATCCTATGACTTGGCGTTTTCAATTGTACTTGCAACTTTGCAGAAAATGATTCTTAATAACTGGTATTGTATAAATTTTCTTGAAAATTACAAAGGAGGGTCTTCCCCGGAAAGTGTGGACACATAATTAATTTATGGCTTCGTTACTTTTTAAATTTGCAGAATTGTCCAACCAAAAAAATTGAAAGAACAATTTTTTTATTTCATTCCAGCGTTATATCATCCAGGTACTTCGGGATATAAGTTTCCCAGCCCAGTTTTTCTTTAGCCTTTTCAGCCATGGACTGGCTTGCCTTAGGCTCTCCATGGGTGAGGAAAAGCTTCTTTGGGGCTTTCTTAAAGCCTCCATACCATTTTAAAATTTCATTATAATCAGCATGAGAAGAAAACCCATCAATGGTTATAATCTTTGCCTTTACAGGTATTTTCTCCCCGTAAATTTTCAGGGATTCTGCGCCGTCCTGAAGATCTCTTCCTCTTGTGCCAGCCGCCTGATAGCCCACCAGCAGAATTATATTTTTGGGGCTGGGCAGTCTGTTAACAAGATGATGTAAAACCCTGCCCCCGGTAGCCATCCCGCTTGCAGACATAATAAAAGCCCGGCTTGCAATAGAATTGATGGACTTGGACTGGTCAATCGTACTCGCAATATGAAGATTTGGATATTCCAGAAAATCCCTGCCTTCCTTCTTTCTCTTCAAGGTCTCTTCATCAAAATCTTCCCGGTGATTTGTAAAAACCTGATTGACCGAGATAGCCATGGGGCTGTCTATATAAAGCGGTATATCGGGGATCTTTCCGGACTTAAGCAGTTCCTCCATGATGTAAAGAATCTCCTGTGTCCTCTCAACGGCAAAGGCAGGAACAAGAATTATACCGCCCATCTTGATTGATTCATTAATTACCCCTGCCAGGGATTCGTCAACAGGAGTTGCTGAATGTAGCCTGTCACCGTAAGTTGATTCTGAAACAAGGTAGTCTGCATCTTCAATTATGCTTGGATCTCTCATAATGGGCACGTTGTATCTTCCCAGATCGCCGGAAAAAACGACTTTGGTGGTCTTCTCGCCGTCCTTCAGCCATATCTCTGCCATTGAAGACCCGAGAATATGGCCCGCATCCTGCAGCCTGAAGGAAATATTGTCCGAAACCTGCACAATTTTTCCGTATTCAACTGCTTTTAAATGTTGAAGAGCATCATAGGCATCGCTGGAATTATAAAGAGGCAGTGCCGGCTTATGTTTTGAATAGCCTTTTTTGTTGGCATAGTTTGCTTCTTCTTCCTGCAGATGAGCTGAATCCGGGAGAAGAATTTTACAGAGATCCATTGTTGCTGAAGTCATTAAAACCTCGCCGCTGAATCCCTGCTTTACCAGTAACGGAAGATAACCGGTATGGTCAATATGAGCATGGGTTATTACTATCGTCTTAATCTTCTTTGGGTTTATCGGCAGGGGCTCCCAGTTTCTGAGCCTTAATTCTTTCAAGCCTTGATAAAGTCCGCAGTCTATGAGAAGTCCTTCTTTTTCGTTGTGGATAAAATATTTAGAGCCGGTAACAGTGCCGGCAGCTCCTAAAAAATTTATTGAAAACAACTGCTTTCCGCCTTTCTACTGATTAACTGCATCTAAATTATTAAGTGCGTTTTCTGCGTCTCTTCTTACGGACCAGTAACTGTCATTCAGAGCCTCCTTTAAAGGTTCCCTGGCTTTTAAATCAAGAAGCCTGCCCAGGGCTTTTGCCGCTTCAGCCCTCACCTCGGCTTTTTCATCCTTAAGTCTTCTTATGAGAGCTTCAGTGACTTTTGGATTGCCGGTGCCTATAATGCCGAGAACCACGGCGGATTCCTTGCGCAGAAGATAATCTTCATGTTCAAGACATTCCAGGACCGGCTCAACCGCTCTTTTATCTTTCAGGCTTCCCAGCGCCCTTGCCGCATCAATCCTTACGTCCTTGTTGTAATCCATTAATCTTTCGATTAATGGTTCCACCGCCTTGAGATTGACTATTCGTCCCAGAGCCGTTACTGCCGCTCTTCTCCTCCATGAACCCAGGCCAATCTTGGCAAGAGCATTCTGCACTTCTTCAACTATAATAAGATTTTCTTCTTCTCTCAAAATTCTTTTTAAAACTTCAACTGCCCTTGAATCCCTTAACTCACCGAGAGCTCTTATAGCTCTTATGCGCACATGTTCAAAGGGATGATTTTGAGCTTCATCCAGCAGGTTGTCAATGGAAGCCCTGTTAACACTTAAAATTTCAATAAGCTTATCAACCGTCTTTTCATCTCCCATGGCTACTATTGCATCAATGGCGGCCATTCTTACCACTGAGAAACTGTCATAAAGAGCCTGCATGACATTGTACAAGGATGCGGGATCTTTTATTTTACCAAGTGTTTTAATAATATTTTTCTTAAATTCTTTTCCCGGGGCATACTTAAGGGAATTGATAAGGGGCGCGGTGGCATTCCTGCCAAAAGAAGCCAGAACATCAATAGCCGCTTTACGCACTCTCTTATCCCCGTCATTCAGCTTTTCAATCAGAGGATAAATGGAATTTTCATCTTTAAGCCTGCCCAGAGCCAGAACGGTAAAGAGCCTTACCTTGCTGTTTTCATCTCCAAGAAGCTTCATCAGGGACTCAACTACCTCAGTGTCGCCAATCTCGCCAAGAATTTTTGCTGTTCCGGCTCTCACATTATCACTGATGGAAAGAAGGCCTTCAATTACAAGATGGACATTTTTCTTGCCTATATCTTCCAGGGATCCTATAACCTTTTCCTGGATTTCATATTCGGATGTGGCAAGAATCCTTAAAAGAATTTTTATATTGTCCGGAGAGGAATCTTGGGCTAACAAGTCAATCTGGCGTCTTAAAACATCGGTTGATGCATTTCTGATAATCCAGAGGGGGTCATCGGCAGATTTTAGCATCTCTTCAATAATCCTTAAGTCTCCAGCCCTCTGAAGCCTGCCAAGGGCAAAATGGGCGGCCCATCTTATGTCGGGATTTTCTGAATTGATTATTTTAGGTTTTAAAATTTCATCAACTGCCGATTCATCGCCGAAACCGGCAATAGCAAGGATTGCCGCCTGCTTTACATCTTCATCTTTGTCTTCAAGAGCAGAAACAAGAGCCAGAAGCGCTTCCGGCTCCTTCATTTTTCCAAGAAGCCTCGCAGCTCTTCTTCTGTCTTCCCAGTCAAGACTTGTCTGTAAATCCTTTATGAGTTCCTGGACTTGCATTATTTCCTTTCTATGAAGCCCTCACATCCTTCTTCAAGATGCACGCCTATTACCTCATAATCGCAGTCAATCCCTGAAAGAAGGAGAACCGACGCCCTGAAGCAGCCCAGCCGGGCGCAGGTAAGGTCTTTAATTGAATAACCCTGCTCGAGAAGGTCATAACAGGTTTCTTTGTAAGGACAGGAGAGAACCTTTATTTCAAGCCTGTTGGGGTTTATTTCCTTTAAAACAAACTGGGATGCGTCATCAAACAAGCCGCCCTTGACTCCGGCTTTGATATAACTTTCCACAGCCCCCTTGATGGTATTTGCCTCCTCATGGTGAATTCCGTATTCATTGGATAAAATCCTCAGCCAGTTTTCCGTGGCATGTTCGTACGCTCTTACGCAAAAGCGCTTGGGCCTTCCGTAAAAATCCCTTGCTGTCTCCTCAAGGGCATCCAGCCAGACTCTTGTAAGCGCCCACCCTGCATCTTCTTTTTTAAACCGGGCATATAAATCACCTTTCCCTTTTTTTGCCGCCCTCACCCTGCAAGCCCATTCGGTGAACGGGCACTACTCTCCCGGCGGGGAGAGAGATTGCTCACCCACCGCTTTGCGGCGAGTACCCGACTTTGTTCCTCGCAATGGCAAATGAATCTTATGGTCAGTGCAAAGCCGTGCTGGCAGCCATGGCAACCTTGCTTTTTGATTGCCCTTATTTCAAATGAAATTATATCATATTTTGCTATCTTACTCCCAGCCCTAGGGTTGTAAGTTCTTTTCTCACAACCTCTTCCTCAACCTCACGGGATATGCGCTGGCTGAGTATCCTTGCAATGTCTTTTGCCGTGGACTTTGAATTCTTTGCCCATATAAGCACCAGTTCCGCCTTCTCATCCTTGCTTAATTCGGAAACCTCGGCTTCAAGTTCTTTTTCTCTTAACTTTTCAATTACTTTTACTGTTTCCCTTGCAATAACAAGCTCTTCATTGGTGGGAATTACAAGAACAGCTACCCCACCTGTGCCTATTGCAGTATCCTTTCCGCTGTTTTTGCCTTCGTCAATCTGTATACCCATGAATTCAAGGCCTTCGGTGGAAAACTTTCTTACCAAAGCCGAATTTTCTCCTATGCCGCCGGTAAAAACTACTGCATCAACTCCGCCCATCTCAGCCGAATAAGCGCCGATGTATTTTTTTACCTTATGGCAGAATATCTCTAACGCAAGCTTGTGTCTTTCGCTGCCCGCCTCTGCATCCTCCTGTATCTCTCTCATATCATTAGTGGTTTCGCTGATTCCCTTAAGTCCGCTGTATTTATTCATAAGATCAGACATCTCGTTCGGGCTGAGCCGCTCTTTTTCCATAATATAAAGAACAAGAGCCGGGTCAATATCTCCGCATCTTGTTCCCATTATCAGCCCTTCCAGGGGAGTGAAACCCATAGTAGTATCAATAGATACACCGTTTTTAATTGCAGCCATGGAGCAGCCGTTTCCAAGATGGCAGGTGATAATTTTAAGTTTTTCAACGGGCTTTTTCAAAATTTCAGCCGCTTTTCGTGATACATAATAATGCGAGGTGCCGTGAAACCCGTATCTCCTTATTCCCAGCTTTGTGTAAAGAGCATAGGGAAGTCCGTAAATGTAGGACTTGGAGGGCATTTTGTGATGAAAAGCCGTATCAAAAACTCCAGCCTGCGGCGTATCGGGAAGAAGATTGCTGCAAACCTCTATTCCTTTAAGATTATGTGGATTATGAAGGGGGGCAAATTCAATACATTCGGTAATGCCTTTGATTACTTCATCGGTTATAAAGACCGAGCCGGAAAACCTCTCGCCGCCGTGCACCAGCCTGTGTCCTATGCCGTCTATATCTTTCTTATCCTTAATCACGCCCAGCTTTGGATGAAGAAGAATGTTAAGAACAACGTCCAGGGCACGTTCATGATTAAGAATCTCCTGAACTTCCTTGATTTCGTTTTTGCCTGCGGGCTTATATCTTAATATGGCGCTGGCAGTGCCTATTTTTTCAATAATGCCTGAAGCCAGAACTTCCTCATTGTCCATGTTGAAAAGCTGAAATTTAACCGAGGAACTTCCGCAGTTTAAAACCAGAATATTCAAAAAAATACCCCCAATCTTCCTATTATCTTTCGATTGGGGGACACCAAAACCCTGCGCATCTTTTATACAGTTAGGTGTTAAAAAAACTGCCGAAGAATGATTTTATTTTTTTTATGCTCTCTTCTTTTATGGAGCTTTCAAGGCTTATCACAGTTCCCTCTCTTTTTACCTCGATTGCCTTTCCCATAACCTGAGAAGGACGCACGGGAGGGTCGTTTTCTTCTTTTGTGTCAGCTTTTGTGATAAAAATAGTTTCCGTTCCCCATTTCATCTTCTTCATTATCCTGTGAGCAACCAGCTTTTGATTGTCCGTTATGTAAAAGACAATATCTCCAACATTGAATTCATTGATTTTTACCGGCTTTATGGTGACGATATCTCCTATTTTGAAAGTAGGCTCCATATCGCTGTCAAAAACTTTGAGTTTAAGATTTCCTCCCCGGAGAAGAGTGTTCTGGCAAAGCCTTATCATGGCGGCAGACTGCATATTCTTCTCAATTACATCTCTTACGCCGCCGTCAAACTCATAAAAACTTTTTTGGGGAGTTCTGTTTTCCTCCACTGCAAGCACCGTGACTTCGCCTCGATTTAAAATTTCTTTCAATTAATTATAATAATTAATCAGAAGATGAGGAATCCGCCGAAAGAACTACTGCCCGTGCCGGCAAGATAGTTTAACTAAAATTTTATTTCTTTTGCCTTTATCTTTAAGTCCCAGGTTGTTCCGCCTTTTACAGTAATTATTGTGCCAACCTTTATTGAAGTCCAGGAAACCTGCCTTCCATTGTTATAGACTTTCGTGCTGCCGTCAACAAGAACATAGCTTATTCCCGATGTGCCATCTGTATTTGTTACTTCCAGACGGCTCTTCCCTTTGTCAACTTTTGACACTTTGTACTTTCCCTCAGTCACAACAAGCTGGGCAAAAGCAATTCCCTGCAGAAGCAAAGAAGCTATTATCGAAATTGACACAACAATCACCAAAGCACCATTAATTTTCTTCATGTTTTTACCTCCTTATTTCTATAATTGTAGTGGCAAAGCTTGCTTTGCTTTTTCTGGAGAGCAAGCTCTCCCGCTACAATTTACTGGTTTTCTGAATGCCCACCACCCTTTCAGGGCTGGTATTCGACTCATCCCTACGACCAGACACTTCATCCTATCATTATCCACCTGGGGGAGAAGGAATCATTTTTCCCTCCTGAAGGTTTTCCTGGGCAAGATAGTCTTCAAATTCCTTAAGCTTCATCTTTCCGATAGCAGGATCTTCTTTCACTGCACGCTCGAAAAATTCCAGTGCTTCCATCTCACGGCCGGTTTTTAAACAGATAAGAGCCAGGGAATAAGATGCCTCGGAAAAGCCGGGATAAAGTTTTCCCGCCTCCCGGAGCTGCTCCTCGGCTTCGGCAAAATTGCCTTTATAATAATTTATATTTCCAAGATAATACAGATAGTAATAAAGAAGTTCATCCTGCCTGTCTTTATTAAAAGAAATCTGAAAATTGCTTTCCGCCTCATTATACTGCTTTAAGTAAAAATACGCCTCTCCCATAAACAGTCTCCCCCGGTAAAATGAGGCGGAAA